>NZ_NOZF01000190.1:0-34946 GCF_002258565.1 Rhodococcus sp. 05-2254-6 | reverse complement strand
CCGTTCGAAGCATGAAGCCGGTCGGAGCGTCGCCACGAACTGCAACCGCTGCCGTCGTCGCCCTGACGATGACCGCTGCCCTGCTCGCCGGGTGCGCCCGATTCGACGACTCGAATGCGTCGCCGTTCACTCCTGCGCCGGAGGTGGGCGCGGCCGAGCTGGAGCCGACGACCCCCAGCGAGACGACGCCGCCGTCCGATCCCGATGCACCGCCACCGCCGTCCGGTCCGTGTGTCGACCCCGATCCGGCGGTCATCGCGACATGCCTGGACACCACGGGCGGGCTGGTAGCGCTCCCCGACGGACAGTCGGCGCTGGTTGCCGAACGCCGCACGGGTCGCATCATGGAGGTCGCTGCCGGCCGGACGCCGGTCGAGGTGGCCCGAATCGATGTCGACGGCACCGGTGACGGCGGCCTTCTCGACATCGCGCTGTCTCCCACGTACAACGAGGACGGGTTGCTCTACGCCCTCATCACCACGTCCGCGGACACCAGGGTGGTCCGACTCGCTCAGGGCGATGTGCCCAAGGACATCCTGACCGGAATTCCCCGCGGCGCGTCGGGCAATCGCGGGGCGATCGACTTCTACACGCCGAACGAACTACTCGTCCTCACCGGCGACAGCGGTGATCCAGCTGCTGCTGCGAGCCCGAACTCCTTGTCCGGCAAGTTGTTACGGGTGACTTCACTGTCTCCGTCGACGAACCCCCCGCGGCCGCAGATCGCACTGAGCGGCATCGGTACGGCCGGCGACGTCTGCACCGACGGCACCGGAAACATCTACGTCACCGACCGCACCGCGCTCGAGGATCGCCTGCAGCGCATCGACTCACTGGGCGCAGTGTTCAACCCTGTCTGGACGTGGCCGGACCGTCCGGGTGTTGCTGGATGCGCAGCGGGAGAAGGTGGCGTGGCGGTTGCACTCACAACGGCCAAAGCTGTTGCAGCACTGACCACGGACGCGAACACCGGAGCTGTCTCGGCCGAACCGACACTGCTGATCCAGGACGAGTACGGCCAGTTGAACGGCGCGACGAGCTCGGCCGATGGACAGATTCTGGTGGGCACCGTCAACAAGAACGGTGCGGAGCCCGGACCCACCGACGACCGCGTCGTCAAAGTGCCGTTCCCCGGCGGCGGCGGAGGCGGCTTCGACTGAACGAGAAACGACCGAGGCCGAGCGCTCGATTGCGCTCGGCCTCGGTCGTTCTCCGTCGTGATCAGGGCTGGCCGCAGGCCTCCAGTACGAGTTCCTTGACGCGAGCGGCATCGGCTTGGCCGCGTGTCGCCTTCATCACCGCACCGACGATGGCCCCGGCGGCCTGAACCTTGCCGCTGCGGATCTTCTCGACCACACCGGGATTCGCTGCGAGCGCCTCGTCCACGGCGGCCTGCAACTTGGTGTCGTCCTTCTCCAGAACGAGATTGCGCGCAGCCATGACCTCTGCAGGCTCACCCTCGCCCGCCAGCACCCCGTCCACGACCTGACGGGCACCGTTGTTGTTGAGCTTGCCGTCTGCGACCAACGCCGCCACCTCGGCGACCTGAGCCGGGGAGATGGACAGATCGGTCAGTTCGACTCCGGCGATGTTGGCTTGCTGCGCCAGGTACGACACCCACCACGACCGCGCCGCCTGCGCCGACGCACCCGCCTCGACCGTCGCCGCGACCAGCTCGAGCGCACCGGAATTCACCAGATCGCGCATCTCCTCGTCGGAGACACCCCACTCCTTCTGAATCCGACCGCGGCGCAACCACGGCAGCTCGGGCAACGTCGTCCGAAGCTCCTCGATCCAGGCCGCGTCGGGAGCGACGGGCGCGAGATCGGGCTCGGGGAAGTAGCGGTAGTCCTCGGCGGTCTCCTTCTTGCGGCCGGCGGTGGTGGTGCCGTCAGACTCCTGGAAGTGCCGAGTCTCCTGCGTCACCTCTCCGCCCGATTCGAGAACCGCTGCCTGACGCCGCATCTCGTACCGAACGGCAACCTCGACGCTCTTGAGCGAGTTGACGTTCTTCGTCTCGGTGCGCGTGCCGAATTCGGTTGCCGTCTTCTCCATCAGAGACACGTTGGCATCGCAGCGCAACGAGCCCTGATCCATCCGCACATCGGACACGTTCAGCGACTTCAACAGGTCGCGCAACGCGGTGACGTACGCCCGTGCGACCTCGGGCGCACGGGCACCGGTTCCGGTGATGGTCTTGGTCACGATCTCCACCAACGGAACCCCGGCACGGTTGTAATCGAGCAGCGAATGCGACGCCCCCTCGATACGGCCGGTCGCACCGCCCACGTGCGTCGACTTACCGGTGTCCTCCTCCATGTGCGCGCGCTCGATCTCGACTCGAAACGTACTGCCGTCGTCGAGCAGCACATCGAGGTAGCCCTCGGTGGCGATGGGCTCGTCGTACTGCGAGATCTGGTAGTTCTTCGGCTGATCCGGGTAGAAGTAGTTCTTGCGAGCGAACCGTCCCCACGGGGTGATCGAGCAATTGAGCGCCAGCCCGATCCGAATAGCCGACTCCACCGCAGCCGAGTTCACCACCGGAAGCGCGCCGGGAAGGCTCAGGCACACCGGGCACACCTGAGTGTTCGGCTCGGCACCGAATTCGGTGGGGCAGCCGCAGAACATCTTGGTCGCCGTGCCCAACTCCACGTGGACCTCCATGCCCAACACGGGGTCGAACTTGGCGAGCACATCGTCGTAATCGATCAGATCGACCGTTGCAGCAGTCATGGTCAGTAGTTTATGCATTGCACACGACGCGCGAGTAACCACGTGCACTCGTTACCGTGCACGGGTGACTCCCCCAGAGAAGCAGACACTGTCCATGACCGTGCTGATGACACCCGACATGGCCAACTTCTCGGGCAACGTCCACGGCGGCACGATTCTCAAGTTCCTGGACCAGGTGGCGTACGCCTGCGCCAGCCGCTACGCGGGGGCCTATGTCGTGACTCTGTCGGTCGATCGCGTCGTCTTTCGCGAACCCATCCACGTCGGAGAACTGGTCACGTTCTCTGCGTCGGTCAACTACACCGGCCGCACCTCCATGGAGGTCGGTATCCGCGTGGAAACCGAGAACATTCAGCGCGGTGAATTGCGCCACACCAACAGCTGCTACTTCACCATGGTCGCGATCGGCGACGACGGCAAGCCGAAGACACTGCCCCAGTTGACGCCGACCACCGAGGTCGGTGCTCAGCGCTTCGAGGCAGCGCAGCGACGGCGCGAACTACGCCGCGAGACCGAGGAACGCGAAGCCGAAATCCAGCAGGCCTCCGGTCGCATCTGACGGCTCACGACGCCACACCGAATTCAGCCGAAGAACGCGGCGGCGTCGTCGTATCGGGTCTGCGGTACCCGCTTGAGTTGCTTGGTGGCCTCGGCCAGAGACACCAGGCCGATCTCGGTGCCGCGCAACGAGACCATCTTGCCGAAGTCTCCCGAATGCGCCGCATCGGTCGCGTTGACGCCGAATCGTGTTGCGAGAACACGGTCGTACGGCGTCGGCGTTCCACCGCGCTGGACATGGCCCAGCACCGTGGTGCGTACTTCCTTGTTGATACGGCGCTCGATCTCGACGCCGAGCTGGTGGGCAACTCCGGTGAATCGAACGTGGCCGAACTCGTCGATTCCGCCGTCGAGAAGCTGCATCGAGCCCTCGATCGGCTTGGCCCCCTCGGCGACGACACAGATGAAGTGCGAGTCTCCGCGCTGAAAACGCTTGCGCACCAACGTGCACACCTCTTCGACATCGAACGGCTGCTCGGGAATGAGCGTCATGTGCGAACCGGACGCCAGGCCGGCGTGCAGAGCGATCCACCCCGCGTGCCGACCCATCACCTCTACGAGCATCACGCGCTGATGGGATTCCGCGGTGCTGTGCAGTCGGTCGATCGCATCGGTGGCGATGGTCAGCGCCGTGTCGAAGCCGAATGTGACGTCGGTGCAATCGATGTCGTTGTCGATCGTCTTGGGCACGCCGACCACCGGCACACCCTCTTCCGACAACCACGCGGCAGCGGTGAGGGTTCCTTCGCCGCCGATCGGGATCAACACGTCGATGCCGTTGTCCTCGAGAGTCTGCTTGACCCGATCGAGTCCGGCGCGCAACACATCCGGATTGGTGCGGGCGGTGCCGAGCATCGTGCCGCCCTTGGTGAGCAACCGGTCGTTGCGGTCGTCGTTCCGCAGTTGCACTCGACGGTCTTCGAGAAGACCTCGCCATCCGTCCTGGAAACCGACGACGGTGGAGCCGTACCGGGCGTCCGCGGTGCGTACGACTGCGCGGATCACCGCATTGAGCCCTGGGCAATCGCCGCCTCCGGTCAGAACTCCGATGCGCATCGATTTTCGCCTCTCTGCTCGCAGGTCCGTGAAGCGGACCCGGTGACGGACGTCAGCCTAATCGGGCGTGGGATGCTGCGCGCGTCGGTACCGTTGGGTGCTCACTTCGTCGAGGCGAGGCCGTGCGTCAGTCGAGCAGACCCACACGCTCGCCGAGCCAGTCCATCTCCTGTTCCAGCGCCGGGGCCCAGACCTGCATCGAGTGCCCGCCGGGCAGCTCGCTGTAGTGCACGTCGAGACCCGCGGACTCTGCGGCCCTGTATGTTCGCTCGGTCTGCGGCCGGAACTCTTCGTCGTCGGCTCCCACGACGAAGGCACCGGCCGAATCGGGAAAGCTGGTGCGCGAGAGTATGTTCAGCGGCGTCATGCGCTCGAACCGCGCCTCGTTCGCCGGGGTGTCCGTGCCGTATGCCGCTGCAACGGACTCGCTTCTCGTGCCCCGACGTTGCTCGTCCTCACCCGAGATGTCGAGAAAGGTGGGGTACACCGACGGTGCTGTCACCGCCAGCTGCAGCGCGCACGTTCCCCCGTAGGAATACCCGCCGACCGCCCAGGCCCTCGGATCCGAGGACACCCGAAAATTCGACCGAATCCAGTGCGGCACATCGACCGACAAGTACGTCGCGGCATTTCCGAGATTCGAATCCATGCACATCGGATTCGCCTCGGTGTCACCCAGACCGTCGGCCACCACGACGATCGGAGCCGCACCGCCGTGCCGCGCCGCGAAGGCGTCCATCGTCTGGGCCAGACGACCACCCTCGATCCAGTCGACGACGTGGCCGGGTTGGCCGGTGAGCAGCACCAGCACCGGCAGATCGCTCGCTCCGGCGTCGTACGACGCCGGAACGTAGACGGTGGCGGGCCGCGCGGCGAACTGCGACACAGTGCCGGGCACGTCCACATCGACCAACCTGCCGGTGCCCTCGGTCACGGCCGGACGGTGGCCCAGCGCCACGGCCACCGTCGGGTATCGAGTGACGGTCAGATTGGTGAGCACCGTCGCCGCCAACAGAAGCGACGCCACGAGCCCGAAAGCGCTCAGCGGACCGAACACCGCTCCCGGTGCTCGGCCTCGCCGGACCCGCAGCACGACAGCGACGGCGAGGACCGACGTCACGACAACGGCCGCCGTCGACGCGAGCACGGGCACTGCACCGGCAAGCAAGGGCAGATGAGCCAGATCGGCAGCCCACCGATGCAGCACCTCGAACTACCTCAGATCGCCGCGAGCGGCCTCGTATGCGGCACCGACGCGGTAGAGCCGCTCGTCCGCGAACGCCGGAGCCATGATCTGCAGACCCACGGGTAGTCCGTCCTCGGTGGCAAGACCCGACGGAACCGACATCGCGCAGTGACCGGCAAGGTTGGTCGGCAGCGTGCAGAGGTCGTTGAGGTACATCGCCATCGGGTCGCCGACCTTGTCCCCCAACGGAAATGCCGTCGTCGGGGTCGTCGGCGACACCAGCACGTCGACCTTCTCGTATGCGGCATCGAAGTCACGTGCGATGAGCGTGCGCACCTTCAGAGCAGAGCCGTAGTAGGCGTCGTAATATCCCGCGGAGAGGGCGTACGTCCCGATCATGATGCGACGCTTGACTTCCGGCCCGAACCCCTGCGCGCGCGTGGTGGCCATGACCTGCTCGGCGCTGTGCTTGCCGTCGTCCCCCGCACGCAATCCGTACCGCATGCCGTCGAACCGAGCCAGGTTGGACGACACCTCCGACGGAAGGATCAGGTAATAAGCGGCCAGTGCATGCACGAAGTTGGGGCACGACACCTCGACCACCTCGGCACCGAGTTCGGTGAGTGCGGCGACCGCAGCATCGAACGACGAGATCACACCGGGCTGGTACTTGTCCGAGTGCAATTCCTTCACCACACCGACGCGTACGCCCGTCAGGTCACCACGAGCACCCTCTCGTGCCGCTGCGACGACCGGTCGAACAGCCGTATCGACCGATGTGGAGTCCCGCGCGTCGTATCCGGCGATGACCTCGTGCAGCAACGCGGTGTCGAGCACGGTCCGACCACACGGTCCGCCCTGATCGAGTGACGAGGCACAGGCGATCAGTCCGTAGCGCGAGACGCTGCCGTAGGTCGGCTTGGTTCCCACGGTGCCGGTCAGAGCCGCCGGCTGACGGATCGATCCGCCGGTGTCGGTGCCGATGGCCAGCGGGGCCTGGTACGACGCGAGCGCCGCAGCACTGCCGCCTCCGGAGCCGCCGGGGATGCGAGTGGTGTCCCAGGGGTTCTTCGTCGGACCGTACGCCGAGTTCTCGGTGGACGAGCCCATCGCGAACTCGTCCATGTTCGTCTTGCCCAGCACCGGAATGCCCGCGGCCCGCAGCTTCGTGGTCAGCGTCGCGTCGTAGGGCGACATCCACCCGTCGAGAATCTTCGATCCGGCCGTCGTCGGCATGTCGGTCGTGGTGAACACGTCCTTGAGAGCAAGCGGCACGCCGGCCAGAGCCGAGGCAGGTGCGTCTCCCGCCGACAATCCCGCATCGACGTCGGTCGCTGCTGCGAGTGCCTCGGCTCCTGCGACGTGCAGAAATGCGTGCAGGTCACCATCGACCTCGGAGATCCGGTCGAGATGTGCCTGGGTCACCTCGACGGCACTGATCTCACGCCCGTGGATGCGGGTCGCCAGCTCGGACGCGTCGAGCTTCGTCAGGTCGGTCATTCGCTCTCTCCCAGAATCTGCGGCACCGCGAAACGGCCCTCCTCGGCGTTCGGTGCACCGGACAGCGACTGCTCCGGCGTCAGGCCGGGAACGATCACGTCGGGACGCGTGACGTTCACGATGTCACTGGGGTTGGCCGTCGGCGGAACGTCGTCCGTCGCCACCTCCGCCACTGCCTTGACGTGATGAAGAATCGAATCCAACTGACCGGCGAACTCGTCGAGTTCGGCGTCGCTGAGAGCCAAGCGCGACAGCCGGGCGAGGTGAGCGACCTCGTCGCGGGAGATGTCTGGCACCGCGTAGACCCCTTTCAGACGTGAGGAGCGGAGCCCGCAGAAGCGGCCCCGTATTCGTGCAGAGCGAACCTCACAGGTTCGCGAACGCGGTCCAGCCTAGTGCGCAGCATTACGCAGGCTTCACTCACGCCTCGTGGCTTGCGTCGAGTGTCGGAATTGTCACGGCCCGCGTTGCGCGACGTAGCGGACAGGTCGAAGATGCAAGGATTGCTCGCGCCGGGGTGCACAGTGTTCCCTTCTGCCAGCCAGCAACGACCGCTGACGCTGGGGTGGCCGCAGTACGCCAGAAGTCGAAAGGGAGCGTGACATGTCCTACCTGCTCCGCGTCCAACTGCCGGATCGTCCGGGCAGCCTCGGATCGTTGGCCGTCGCGCTCGGGTCGGTCGGGGCGGACATCCTCTCCCTCGACGTCATCGAACGCGGTGACGGTTACGCGGTCGACGATCTGGTGGTCGACGTTGCACCGGGTTCGCTTCCGGACACGCTGATCACCGCAGCCGAGAACCTCACCGATGTCCGGGTCGATTCCATCCGCCCGTACACCGGCGTCCTCGACACGCATCGCGAACTGGAACTGATCGATCGGGTCGCCGCGGCGTCCGACGATCGACTCCAGGTGCTCGTCGACGGAGCGCCCCGTGTCCTTCGAGTGGGGTGGAGCACCGTCGTTGCCACCAACGCTCACGGCCCGTTCCGGCTGGTGGGCAGCTCCGGGGCTCCCGAGACTCACGCCGCCGAGCTGCCGTGGTTCCCGCTGAACGCCCCCGCTGCTCTGGACTCCGACGCCGAGTGGGTGCCCCAGGTATGGCGCGACATGGACACCAAGATCGCCGCTGCTCCCCTCGGTACCACCGGCACCGTGCTGATGCTGGGCAGGCCGGGCGGCCCGGAGTTCAGGCCCTCGGAGGTCGCCCGCCTCGGTTATCTCGCCGGCATCGTCGCGACGGTACTGAACTGACGCACCGATGCACTGACGCGTCCTGGCTCGGTCAGTCCGCCGATCCGGGTTCTGCTTCGGTCGGAGCCACGGCCTCGGGTCCCTCGGTCAACAGCAGGGTGAAACCCGCTTCGTCGAGTACCGGCACGCCGAGCTCGATTGCCTTGTCGTGCTTGGACCCCGGAGCCTCGCCGACGACCACGAACGCCGTCTTCTTGGACACCGAACCTGCAGCCTTGCCACCTCGCAACAGAATCGCTTCCTTGGCCTCGTCACGCGAGTAGGACGTCAGCGACCCGGTGACCACGATCGAGAGCCCCTCCAGGTTCCGCTCGATCGACGCATCGCGCTCGTCTTCCATCCGCACGCCTGCTGCCTGCCACTTGTCGACGATGGCGCGGTGCCAGTCGACCTCGAACCACTCGGAGACTGCGGCCGCAATGGTGCCGCCCACCCCGTCGACCGCCGAGAGTTCCTCGACCGACGCCGCCCGTATCCGCTCGAGGCTGCCGAACTCCCCTGCCAGTGCCCTGGCTGCCGACGGCCCCACGTGCCGAATGGACAGACTGACCAGCACCCGCCACAGCGGCTGATTCCGTGCGGTGGCCAGGTTGTCGAGCAACTTTCGACCGGTGGCGGACAACGACCCGGATTTGGTGCGAAAGATCGCCGTCTTCATCAAGTCGTCCTCGGTGAGCGAGAACAGATCGCCCTCGTCCTCGATGGCCCCGGTGGCCAACAGGTCGGATGCGGCCTCGTACCCGAGGCCCTCGATGTCGAATCGCTGCCGCTCGGCGACGAAGAACACTCGCTCGCGACGCTGCGCCGGGCAGAACTGCGAGTTGGGGCACCGCAGGTCGGCGTCACCCTCCTTGGCCGGGGCCAGTGGCGTCGAGCACTCCGGGCACTCGGTGGGCATGACGAACTCGGTCTCGTCACCGGTCCTGGCGTCGACGACCGGGCCGAGAACCTCCGGAATGACCTCTCCCGCTTTGCGAATGGTCACGGTGTCACCGATCAGAACGCCCTTGCGCTTGACCTCCGAACCGTTGTGCAGCGTCGCCAGCGACACTGTGGACCCGGCCACGAGCACCGGCGTCATGTACGCGAAGGGCGTCACTCTGCCCGTCCGGCCCACGCTGACGCGGATGTCGAGCAGCGTCGTGGTGACTTCCTCCGGTGGGTACTTGTACGCGATGGCCCACCGCGGCGCGCGAGACGTCGTCCCCAGTCGACGATGCAGCGACATGTCGTCGATCTTGACGACCAGGCCATCGATCTCGTGTTCGACGTCGTGACGGTGCTGGTCCCAGTAGACGACCTTCTCGACGACTGCGTCGACGCCCTGCACGCGGGTCGTGTGGGTGGAAATGGGCAGCCCCCAGGAGCGAAGCGCCTCGTACGCGTGCCACTGCGACTCCGGGGTGAAACCCACCATGCGACCGAAGCCGTGGCAGATCATTCCCAGACGTCGCTTGGAGGTGACCGCCGGATTCTTCTGTCGCAGCGACCCCGCCGCCGAGTTTCGTGGATTCGCGAACGGGGGCTTGCCCTCTGCCACGAGCGAGGCGTTGAGCGCCTGGAAATCCTCGAGCCGGAAGAAGACCTCGCCGCGCACTTCCAACAACTCCGGCACGGGGTACTGCTCGCTACCCGTCAGAGTGTCCGGGATGTCGTCGATCGTGCGTGCGTTGAGCGTCACGTCCTCACCGGTCCGCCCGTCACCTCGCGTGGCACCGCGCACGAGCGTCCCGTTCTCGTACACCAGATTCAGGGCGACGCCGTCGATCTTGACCTCGCACAGGTACTCCAGATCAGGCCCTGCCTCGGTCTCGACTCTTTTGGCCCAGGCACGCAACTCGTCGTGATCGAACACGTTGTCCAAGCTCAACATTCGTTCGAGATGGTCCACGGCGGTGAATTCCGTTGCGAAGCCTCCCCCGACGAGTTGCGTCGGTGAATCCGCGGTGCGCAGATCCGGGTGTGCTTCTTCCAGCTCGTTCAGCTCACGCAGCAACGCGTCGAACTCGCCGTCGGACACGATCGGGGCGTCGCGCACGTAGTAGCGAAACTGATGACCGCGTACTTCCTCGGCCAGCATCTGCCATCGCTCACGATCGGCCGACGACGCGGCATCGAGTTCGACACCGACGGTCCCTGCGGTCTCGTCGTTTCCTGCGGGCGGTTCGGTCGCTTCTGGCACGTGTCGAAGATTATCCGAACCCACCGACAGAGAAGCACGGGCTGCAGCGCAGCGACTACCGCCCCAGCAGACCCAGCAACAGCGTCGCGGCGATGATCGCCACCGCGCAGACACCGGCGGTCAAGGCGAATCCGGTCACGAAGGAGTCGGCGTAGATTCCGCCGAGCACGGAGGCCATCACCGACAACAGCACTCCGGCAGGCAGTCCACGTCGCTGAGCATCCGATAGCCGATACATCGCACGATCATCGCAGAGGTCCCACCCAGGCACACCGGCGCATCGAGCGACGTGGTGCTATGGCTCAGATCTCGTCGATGACCAAGCTGTTTCCTCCGGACTGCTTGGACCGGTACATCGCCGCGTCCGCCGTACGGGCTGCTCTGCCGACCACGGACTTCCCCACGTCCCACAGAGCCGAATCCTCGCGCAACAACGCCATTCCCACGCTGACGGTGACGGGGATGTCGTCGCGGTGGTCGCAGAGCATCCGAACCGCGTCGAAGCCGAGATCGACCATCCCCCGCGCATCACCGACCATGGCGACGAGGAACTCCTCGCCACCGGTTCGGGCGAGCACTCCGCCCTGATGCCGGACCAAGCGGCGCAGCCGATCGGCGACGCGCACGATCACTTCGTCGTCGCGGCTGTGCCCGAATCGGTCGTTGACGGACTTGAACTTGTCGATGTCGACAACCAGGAATGCCATGGACATGCCCCGCTTGCTGGCCTGATGCCACAGGTCCAGCAATTCGCTGTCGATGCCGCGCCGGTTGTACACCCCGGTCAGAGGATCGAGAACCGACCGCTTGGCGTCGTTGGACAGCGTCGTCCACGCCACCTGAGCGAACACCGGCACACCGACGGTGGCGAGAAGGAGAACCACGGTGGCCGTCGCCACCGAAGGCCCGTCGATGTATCCGACCTCGCCGTTCATCACTGCCAGGAACACGCGGACACCGAACCCGATGATGAACGTGGCGGTCCATACCAGGTGCGCCACCAGCAGCCGCGGACTGAGGAAGTAGGTGCAGAACGCCCCCGTGACGGCGAACAACACCGTTCCGATCAGGGACGCGACAGGTGCGTACAGAATCAACACCGAGGTCGTGAGAATGTCCCCGAAGGCCAGAAACGCGACGAAGAACTTCTTCCCGGGGATCGGCCCGAACACGCACCGTGCGGCGACGAACACCTGGGTGACGAGAACGAAGAGAACCCAGCCGATGGCCACACTGCCCTGAGGACCGAGATCGCTGAACAGCATCAGGATCGACGTGACGGCGTACATCATCGTGGCGGTGCCGAACACGGCACGAATGATCCCGGTCAGCGGACGGGTCGATCTGTGATTGAGGATCCACTCGAAATCGTGCGGAGCCCCGTACCAGTCGGAGGTGGCCGCGGCCAGTTTCGCCAGAAGACCTCGGCGGTGCCTGCCGGAACGCCGGAGGGAGGCAACCTCGTCGAAGTCGCGACCACCTGATGCCATTTCCGAATTCCCACGTATTCAACAGACCCCCAACGGCCATGTGAATAGTGTCACACCTGTTCGACGTACTAATTGTAGTGGGCTCGATCCTCCGGAGTCCGCGGTGTTTCACTCCGTCCGGCTGTGTGATCTCACAACGAATCGGGTGAATCTCCGAACGCGGCGGCCACGTCGTGGGCGAGTCCTGTTGCGCGACGGGCCCACTCCGGTGTGCTGCCCGCCAATCCACATACAGGCGTCACAGAAGTCCGGGAGGCGAGAACCGACCTGTCGAAACCGAGTCGGTCGATCAATGTGACACCGGGCTCGGCCAGTTCGCGCCACTGGGGTGGCCGCGCGGGGGCTTCGGACGGAATCAACCCGAGTATCAGTGTCTTGCCGGATTGCAGCAGCTCGCCGACTCCGTCGAAGTCGCTGCGGCGCAGCGCAGTCGCGTCGACGGAAACCGCAACGGCACGCGAGCGGCGAAGAAGATCGAAGGGAACATCGCCGTCGCAGCAATGCACCGCAACGGGAAGGTCTATCGTCTCGATCAGTGAATCCAGCAGGTCGAGAACGTCCGGTTCCGGGACTGCGCGCACCGAATCGAGCCCGGTGATCCCCGTCAGGCTGCCGGCCAGAACGGCTGCGAGACTGGGTTCGTCGAGCTGAACGACGACCTCGACCCCCAGCCGACGCGTCAACTCCGCACAGTGCAGACGCAGCCCTTCGCCGAGAGATTCGGCGAAGTGCCGCAGCGCCCCGCGATCGGTCAGGGCCCGATGCCCGTGCCGAAGTTCGACCTGCGCTGCCATCGTGAACGGACCGGCGGCCTGGACCTTGATGGTGCGGCCACTACCGCGAAGCCCCGAGACCTCCCACAGTTCCTCGAGCACATCGAGGTCCTCGGCCAAGAAATCGGTCGCCCGACGGCCGGCGAGCATCGGACGTGGCACGACGCGATAGCCGGAGGTGCGTACGTCGAGTTCGACGTCGACCATGATGGCTCCGGTGCGCCCGATCATGTCCGCGCCCAGACCGCGGGCCGGAAGTTCGACGATGTGTGGAAGCTCGGTGAACTCCCCTACGACGACCGCCGCGGCCTCACGAATGTCGGTGCCCGGCCACGAACCGATACCGGTCGCGAGCCCCGCGAAAACGCTCGGGGTCACTCGCGCTCGGATCGAGTGCCCGAGATGGTCGAGCTGCCGATGACGATGTCTCCGTGAATGTCTTTGCGGTACAGCACCGCTGCCTGCCCCTTGGCCACACCGGTCAGTGGAGACCGCAGTTGGATCTCCATGCCGTCGCCCGCTGCCTCGGCGACGGCCTCGGTCAGTCCACCGTGCGCGCGAACCTGGACGACGCACTCGATGGGGCCGGTCGGGGCGGTACCTTCGGTCCACACCGCGCGGTCACCGCTGATCGCCCAGACGTCGAGCTTCTGCGCGGAGCCGACCATGACCGTGCCACTGTCGGGTTCGATCGACGTCACGTAGCGGGGACGGCCGTCGGCGGCCGGTCCTTCCACACCGAGACCCTTGCGTTGCCCGATGGTGAAGCCGTGCACGCCCTCGTGATCGGCCAGTTCGGCTCCGGTCTCGGAGTCGACGACCTTGCCCGGGCGCACGCCGATGCGCGCGCCCAGGAATGCGCGAGTGTCGCCCGAGGGGATGAAGCAGATGTCGTGACTGTCGGGCTTGTCGGCAACGGCCAACCCTCGCTCGGCAGCTTCCTCGCGAATCTCGGACTTCGGGGTGTCGCCGATGGGGAACATCGCACGCGAGAGCTGTGCCTGGTTCAGTACCGCCAATACGTACGACTGGTCCTTGTCCGCGTCCACGGCACGTCGCAAGACGCCGTCGTGCAGTTGCGCGTAGTGCCCGGTCGCCACGGCGTCGAAGCCCAGCGCGAGAGCGCGGTCCGCCAGAGCGGAGAACTTGATCTTCTCGTTGCAGCGCAGGCACGGATTCGGGGTCTCGCCCGCAGCATAGGACGCGACGAAATCGTCGATGACGTCCTCTTTGAAGCGATCGGCGAAATCCCATACGTAGAAGGGGATTCCGAGTACGTCGGCAGCGCGACGAGCGTCACCCGCGTCTTCCTTGGAACAGCAACCACGCGAACCGGTGCGCAGAGCTCCCGGAGCGGTCGACAGAGCCAGGTGCACGCCGACGACGTCGTGGCCCTCGTCCACGGCACGGGCCGCGGCCACGGCCGAGTCGACTCCCCCGCTCATAGCAGCCAGAACACGCATCAGCGATTTCCTCCTCGAGCTCCGACGCCGGCCATTCCAGCGGCGCGAGCACGTTCGACGACCTGCGGCAGAACCGCAAGCACAGTGGTGACGTCCGATTCGGACGAGCCGGCTCCCAGCGAGAACCGCAGTGATCCACGGGCGACGGCCGGATCGCACCCGAGCGCAATCAGTACATGGCTGGCGCTGGCGACGCCTGCGGTGCACGCCGAGCCCGTCGAGCATTCTATGCCTGCCGCGTCGAGCAACATCAACAGCGAATCACCCTCGCACCCGGGAAAGGTGAAATGCACGTTCCCGGCCAGCCGGTCGTCGCCTTCCGGACCGTTGAGGATCGCGTCGGGAACGGCGTCTCGGATTCCGGCGATCAACCGATCTCGTAGTGCTCCGAGTTCTGCTCGGTGCCGCGCGGAGTCCTCGACGGTAGAACGCAGCGCAGCCGCCATCGCGACGACGCCTGCAGTGTCCGGAGTGCCCGATCGAACGTCTCGCTCGTGCCCCCCGCCGTGGAAGAGCGGAACACACGGGACCTGGCGGCCGAGCAACAACGCTCCGACGCCCTGGGGTCCGCCGAACTTGTGCGCGGCGATGCTGAGGGCGGACAGGCCGCTCTCGGAGAACCCGACGGGCAGATGCGGCACGGCCTGGACCGCATCGCTGTGCATCGGAACCCCGTATTCGGCGGCCACGGCTGCGAGCTCGGCGATCGGCATGACGGTGCCGATTTCGTTGTTGGCCCACATGATCGTCACCAACGCGGTCTCGTCGGCATGCAGGGCCAGCTCGGCGCGCAGGGCATCCGGGGTGACCCGCCCCTCGGCGTCGACCGGGAGCCACGTGACACTCGCACCGTCGTGTGCGACGAGCCACTCCACTGCGTCGAGTACCGCGTGATGTTCAACCGAGCTGGCGATGATCCTGGTCAGCGCCGCATCGGAGTCTCGACGGGCCGCGAAGATGCCCTTGACGGCGAGGTTGTCACTCTCGGTACCGCCGGAGGTGAAGATCACCTCGGACGGGCGCGCGCCCAGATCCGCAGCGATCGACTCGCGGGATTCCTCCACTCGACGCCGAGCGGAACGACCGGAGGTGTGCAGCGAGGACGCGTTGCCCACCGTGGCGAACACAGATGTCATCGCCTCGATCGCACTCGGCAGCATCGGGGTCGTCGCTGCGTGATCGAGGTACACCGGTGGCCGCGGCGGGACGGGAGCAGTCGTACTGCGCACAGAAGGCATAACAGGCTAGACGATACCCGCTGCCGTGACCGCGGACCTACCTGCGCGAGGTGGGTCCGCGGTCACGGTGATCGATGCTCGGTCAGGCCGCCGCGACCTTCGGCGGCACCGGGCTGCGTTCGGCCTCGGCCACGACCTCGTGCACAGCGGGGTCGTAGACGTCGTCCCGGCGAATCGCCACCTCGCACCGCCGGGCGAGGTCGCGTCGATCGCCGCCGGGTGCCTCCGGGGCCGTGAACTCCACCTCGGCGCGCAGTCCTCTCAGTCGGAAGATCCGGCCGATGGAGGCACCGATCGTTTCGTCTCCCACGAAGCAGGTGGCGGTGGTCTGCTCGCCGGTCCGGTCGACGTAGCGCAGCCGAATCGGTTGTACCCAGGTCTCCGAATCGATCGCGGCCTGCAGCAGCGCCGGCCGTAGCGAGCCGTATGCACGACCACACCAGGTGGTGGCCTCGGGGAAGACGACGACCGACCCGCCTGCGCGGACACGATCGGCAACCTGATCGACGACGCCGGGGAGCTGATGGAGTCGAGCTCGATCGATCGGAAGTACCTTCATGGCCCGCGCCAGGCGACCGAGCAGCGGCCAGTCGATCAGGTCGGCACGCGCCACGAAGGTCGACGGCTGTACCGCGGTGAGCACGACGACGTCGGTCCAGGAGATGTGACCGGCGACGTGCAGTGCACCTGCGGCGGTGCGGGAGCGTTCGCGGTCGGAGCGAGCGTCGAGCACGGTCAGATCGATCCCGATGGCGAACAGCAGAGTGCGAGCACCGATCCGCGTCAGCGAGCGGCGAACCCGCGGGAACGGAACCCCGAGGACGACCAACACCGGCAGCAACCCGAAGGCCACCATCGCCAGTGCGATTCGGAGCGCGAGGACGATTCGTCCCACCGTCGGTGGGTTCTTCGGCAGACAGCCGTCACTGCACGGCGACGACGGCATCCACGCGTGCACGATCGGTCGTGTCACCGGACACCCGACTCGAACGTCGTTGCTGCCGAACGCAACCGGTCGAGATAGCGAGTGTTGGCCTCGTGCAGCCCGAGCAATGCGACGAAATCGGCGACACCGAATTCCGGATCATGAGCCGGCTCACCGCAGATGGAGGCACCGAGCCGGAGGTAGCCGTTCATCAACGGCGGCATCGACGTTCGCTTCGCGGGTTCGATGTCGATCAGATCCACCCCGTCGACGACGACCGGAGCGTACGGCCGGACCCGACGGTCGGGCGGCGTGGCGTGCCTGTCCAACAGGCGGTCTCGAACACCGCGAACGTTGGCCCCGATCGGATCCCCTGGTGCCGACTGCATGGGCACCGACACGCACCCCATGACCCACTCGTATCCCGTCACATCGAGGTAGTGCAGGATTCCGGCCCACATCAGCCCGAGCACGGACCCGGACCGGTGATCGGGATGAACTGCAGCCCTTCCCATTTCGACGATGTTCATGCCGACTGGATCGAGCGCGGAGATATCGAATTCGGTTGCCGTGTAGTACCCGCCGGCGGACACGGCGGCCTGCGGAGGCAACATGCGGTAGCAGCCGACGAACGTGTCGGTCCACTGGTCACGAACGAGCAGATGATCACAGAATTCGTCGAACCGATCGGCGTCGAGGCCGTCGGTGTCGGTGGGAATGGAAAACCCCGGCTCGGAAGCGAACACCTCGTAGCGCAGACGCTGCGCGGCGAGTCGGTGCTCCGGGTCGGTGGACAACACCAGCGAATAACGGTCGGTGGCCGGGACGATCGATGCAGTCGAGCTCATGACGGAAGTGGTCATGAGGTGTGTCTAACGAGCGGGGAAGGCCACCGGGCATCGTCGGGGAAACGTGTCGGAAGAGTTTGTGTGAACAAGGTTGCGCTGCCCGAGACGACAGGCCCCCACCGCGCGAGCGGTGAGGGCCTGTCGTCGAACAGCGCTGGAGGCTATCCCTTGTGCTTCTTGACTGCCTCGGTCAGCTGCGGTGCGACGTTGAAGAGGTCACCGACGATGCCGTAGTCGGCGATCTCGAAGATGGGCGCTTCCTCGTCCTTGTTGACCGCGACGATCGTCTTCGAGGTCTGCATGCCTGCACGGTGCTGGATGGCTCCGGAGATGCCCAGCGCGACGTACAGCTGCGGGGAGACGGTCTTGCCCGTCTGACCCACCTGGAACTGGCCGGGGTAGTAGCCGGAGTCGACAGCGGCGCGCGAGGCACCGACTGCGGCACCTAGCGAGTCGGCCAGATCCTCGACGACGGTGAACTTGTCGGCGCTGCCGACACCACGTCCACCGGACACGACGACCGATGCCTCGGTGAGCTCCGGACGGTCGCCGCCGACGATCGGGTCACGCGAGGTGACCTTGACGGCCCCCTCTTCCTGCGCGGGAACCTCGACGGTTTCGCGGGTGCCCGCTCCGGCCTTCGGCTCGGCCTCGACTGCACCGGGGCGCAGCGAGATGACCGGAACGTCGCCGTTGGCCTTGGCCTCGACGGTGAACGCGCCACCGAAGATGGAGTAGACGGCACTGCCGTCGCCGTTGATTGCGACGACGTCGTTGTGGTAGCCCGAGCCGAGGCGTGCTGCGAGCCGTCCCGCAACTTCCTTGCCCTCGATCGTGGCAGCGGTGATGATCGCTGCCGGCGAGACCGACTCCGCGAGTGCCGAGAGCACGTCGACCTTCGGGGTGACGAGGAATCCGTCGACCGCGTCGGATTCGGCGGCGTAGATCTTCTCGGCACCGGCTTCGGTCAGTGCGTCGGCGACCTTGTCGGTGGTGCCGACCGGGCCGGTGACGACCGCGGACGGCTCACCCAGCGCACGAGCGGCGGTGATCAGCTCGGTGCTGACCTTCTTCAGTGTTCCCTCGACGTGCTCCACGAGCACGAGTACTTCTGCCATGACTTGCTCCTCGTTTGTCTTCGATTGCTCGGTGGGGCGGGATCAGATGATCTTCTGGCCGACGAGGTAGGTGGCGATCTTGTCGCCGCCGTCGCCCTCGTCGGTGAGCCGCTCGCCTGCAGTCTTGGGAGGCTTGGGGGTGGACGACGTGACGGTCGTTCCCGCGTTGTCGACGCCGACGATGCCGTCCTCGACACCGATGTCGGCGAGCGTGATGGTCTGCACCGTCTTCTTCTTGGCGGCCATGATGCCCTTGAAGGACGGGAATCGCGGTTCGTTGATCTTCTCGGTGACGCTCACGATGGCGGGCAACGCGGCTTCGAGGCCGAAGATGCCCTCGTCGGTCTCCCGCTCGCCGGTGACCTTGCCGTCGGCTACGACGAGCTTGCGCATCTGCGTCAGGGCCGGGATCTGCAGGTACTCGGCGATGATCGCGGGAACGGCACCGGTGCGGCCGTCGGTGGCCTCGTTGCCGGCGATGATGAGATCGGCCGGCTCGTCGTTCTCGAATGCGACGTTGCCGAGCGCTGCGGCCAGCGCGTATCCGGTCTGGATCGCGTCGGAGCCGTGCAGGGTCGGGTCGTTGAGGTGCACTGCACTGTCTGCACCCATCGACAAGGCCTTGCGAATGGCATCGGTGGCACGGTCGGGGCCTGCGGACAGAACCTTGACCTCACCGCCCTGGGCTTCCTTGATGAGCAGTGCTTCTTCGACGGCCCGCTCGTTGATCTCGTCGAGGACGGCGTCGGCAGCCTCGCGATCGAGGGTGTAGTCACCGTCGGTGAGCTTGCGCTCGGACCACGTGTCTGGAACCTGCTTGATCAAAACAACGATGTTCGTCATGGGTCTGCGTCGACCTCCTGGTCATGTTCTGCTGATCGTGAGTGTTCTAACGGTTGGTGCAGTACTGGTTGGTGCAGTTCTACGGTCTGGGACGAGGTTACCTCACCGTAGTTACTCGTGGGTAACTTACCTCCCTGCCTGTCCGACCATACATCTGCACCCCGACTGTTATGGAGACCACGTTGGCTTACCTCCCGCGCGCCTCCACTAACCTTTCGGCGGTGAACGATTCATCGGCTCAGGCACCGGCACCGGAACCACTCCCCCTCACCGGAGAGCGCACCGTGCCCGGCATCGCCGAGGAGAACTACTGGTTCCGCCGCCACGAGGTGGTCTACCGCGCACTCGTCGAGCGCTGCCGCGACCGAACGGTGCTCGAAGCGGGATCCGGAGAAGGCTACGGAGCCAACATGATTGCCGATGTCGCGTCGAACGTTCTCGGTCTCGACTACGACGCGTCGGCCGCCGCACACGTGCATGCCCGCTACCCGAGGGTGACCATGCTGCGTGGCAACCTCGACCGCCTTCCGTTGGCCGATTCCTCGATCGACGTCGTCGTCAATTTCCAGGTGATCGAGCACCTCTGGGATCAAGGTGCGTTCCTCGCCGAGGTGCACCGGGTGCTCGCGCCCGGCGGCATTCTGTTGATCAGCACACCGAACCGCATCACGTTCTCGCCCGGCCGCGACACCCCGCTCAATCCCTTCCACACCCGCGAACTCGACGCGGCCGAACTCACCGAACTACTCGTGGACGCTCGGCTCGAAGTCGACGAACTCACCGGGGTCAGGCACGGACGCACTCTGGCCGCCCTCGATGCCAAGCACGGCGGTTCGTTCATCGACGCTCAGATCGAACGAGCCCTGGCCGGCGAACCCTGGCCTGCCGAACTCACCGAGGACGTCGCGGCTGTCTCGATCGAGGATTTCGACATCACCGCCGACCGCATCGACGACAGCCTCGACCTGGTCGCCGTTGCCCGCAAGAGCTCGAGCACGGTGATCGGGTGACATCCGGTGCAACCGTGCCGGGCATGTTCTCTCTCGTTCTGCACTCCCACCTGCCGTGGTTGGCCAATCACGGCAGGTGGCCGGTAGGCGAGGAGTGGCTGTATCAGTCCTGGGCCGACTGCTACCTGCCGCTCACCGCGGTGCTCGAGCAACTGGCCGAGGACGGTCACACCGACGTGCTGTCGCTGGGGATCACCCCGGTTCTGGCCGCTCAACTCGACGATCCACACTGCCTGTCCGGAATGCACCACTGGCTCGGGAACTGGCAGCTCAGGGCCCACGAGGCAACAGATCGCGACCTGTCCGTTCGTGAGCACCGAGGTTCTGCCGCGGCGCTCGATCGATTCGAGGCCCGGTGGCTACACGGCGGTTCGGCGGTACTCCGGCCGCTGGTCGACACCGGCACCGTCGAACTGCTGGGTGGGCCGCTGGCGCATCCCTTCCAGCCGCTGCTCGATCCGCGGCTTCGGCAGTTCTCACTGAGCGAAGGTCTGCTCGACGCCCGCTCCCGGTGGGGCACCACGCCCCGAGGCATCTGGGCACCCGAATGCGGATTCACCCCCGGCATGGAGACCGAATACGCCGCCGCCGGGGTCTCGCACTTCATGGTCGACGGGCCCGCGATGCGTGGAGACACCTCCCTCGGCAGGCCGGTATGGGACTCCGACGTCGTCGCGTTCGGACGCGACCTGCCGGTCAGCTACCGCGTCTGGTCACCGAAGTCCGGCTATCCCGGCCACGGTTCCTATCGGGATTTCCACACCTACGATCACGCGACCGGTCTCAAACCGGCCCGGGTCACCGGCCGCTCGGTCGCGTCGAACGACAAGGCTCCCTACGATCCCGAGCGGGCGGCAGCGACGGTGGACCGTCACGTGGCCGACTTCGTCGATGTGGTTCGTCGGCGCCTGATCTCGGAGTCCGAGCGGATCGGTCGCGACGCCCTCGTCGTCGCGGCATTCGACACCGAGCTGTTAGGGCACTGGTGGCACGAGGGTCCGCAGTGGCTCGGCAAGCTGATGCGCGCGCTTCCCGCCGCAGGCATCACCGTCGGCACGCTCGGCGACGCCCGCGAGCAGGGATACGTCGGAGCGCCACTGGAACTGCAGGATTCGTCGTGGGGATCGGGCAAGGACTGGCGGGTGTGGGCGGGCGACGACGTCGCGGACCTGGTCGCGCTCAATGCCGAGGTCTCTCGGACCGCTCTCGACGCCGTCGATACCGCCCGAGCTACACAGCGTCGCGCCGGTGGACCCGAACTCCGCAATCGCGTCAACGATCAGATACTGCGTGAGACACTGATGGCCGTGGCCAGCGACTGGGCATTCATGGTCAGCAAGGATTCCGCCGCAGGCTACGCGCGGGAACGGGCACACGTTCACGCACATGCGTTGCGCGAGATCGCTGCCGCGGCCGCGGGTGGGTCACCTGTTCGAGCGGACGAATTGGCTCGGCAGTGGAACCGCGCGGACGGGCTGTTTCCTGCGTTGGACGCGCGCCGACTGCCCGGTACACACGTCGGCGGCGAGAGAGAAGATGCAGGGGGGCGTCGATGAAGGTTCTGATGGTGTCGTGGGAGTACCCACCCGTGGTGGTGGGCGGTCTCGGTCGGCACGTTCATCACCTGGCAACCGAACTGGTCCGATGCGGCCACGAGGTCGTGGTGCTGTCGCGTCGACCCACCGGAACCGACGCCGCCACCCATCCGACGTCGCACCACATCGAGGACGGGGTGCTCGTCGTCGCCGTAGCCGAGGACCCGGCTCACTTCGTCTTCGGGGAGGACATGCTCGCATGGACCCTCGCGATGGGGCACGCGATGGTGCGTGCCGGCGTCGCGCTGGGAAAGCCGGGTCTGGGCGACGGCTGGCAACCCGACGTCGTGCATGCGCACGACTGGCTCGTCGCGCACCCGTCGATCGCACTGGCCGAGTTCTACGACGTACCGCTCGTCTCGACCATCCACGCCACCGAGGCCGGCCGCCACAGCGGCTGGATCTCCGGCCCCGTCAACCGTCAGGTGCACTCCGTCGAGTGGTGGCTCGCCAACGATTCCGATGCAGTGATCACCTGCTCGGGGTCGATGAAGGACGAGGTCACCACCCTGTTCGGAGTATCCGAGTCGGCGGTGACGGTGATTCGCAACGGAATCGACCGATCCACCTGGCACTTTCGTCGACGAGAGCCCCGATCGGAGCCGGCCAAACTGCTCTACGTCGGCCGACTCGAGTACGAGAAGGGCATCCAGGATGCCATCGCCGCCCTGCCCCGCATCCGACGAAGCCACCCGGGCACCACCCTGCACATCGCCGGCGAGGGAACACAGTTCGCCTGGTTGGCAGGGCTGACGCGCACGCACAGGGTTGCGCGCGCAGTGTCGTTTCTGGGCAATCTCGACCACACCGAACTGCTCGGCTGGCTGCACGGAGCCGACGCCATCGTCCTACCCAGTCGATACGAACCGTTCGGCATCATCGCGCTCGAGGCGGCGGCTGCGGGCACCCCACTGGTCGCGTCCACCGCAGGCGGTCTGGGTGAAGCCATCGTCGACGGCGTGACCGGCCTGTCATTCGAGCCCGGCGACGTCGGTGGGCTCGCTGCCGCCGTGCGGCGCGTTATCGACAACGCGGACGCCGCGCAGGAACGAGCCGTGGCCGCCCGCGACAGGCTCACCGTGGATTTCGACTGGAAGCACGTCGCCGAGTCGACGGCCCAGGTCTACCTGGAAGCCAAACGCAAGGTTCGGCATCCCCTGGCCCGCCCGCACATCGCCGAGCGCGCGATCCCCGGCCGTACCTGAGAACACCGGAGTCAGATCTCCCGCGCCGCCTCGGCCTGTCCGAGCGCCTTCTTGCGGGCGATATCCTCCAGCGCAGCAATGTATTTCGCGCGGTCGGCGGCACCGGCCTCCCACGCGTCCTTGCGATTGCGGACGACCTTGGCCGGGGCCCCGACCGCGATGCTGTAATCCGGGATCTCACCCTTGACGACGGCGTGGGCTCCGAGCACGCAGCCCCGCCCGATCCTGGTCTCGCGCAGGATCGTCACCTTGGCGGCGATCCACGTGTCCGGCCCGATCCGCACCGGGCCCTTGACGATTCCCTGATCCTTGATGGGCATGTTCACGTCGTCCATCCGATGATCGAAATCGCAGATGTAGCACCAGTCGGCCACCAGCGTCGATGCGCCGATCTCGATGTCGATGTAGGTGTTGACGACGTTGTCCTTACCGAACACCACCTTGTCGCCGATCCGCAGCGAGCCCTCGTGGCAGCGAATGGCATTACCGTCGCCGATGTGGACCCAGCGCCCGATCTCGAGACGAGAGAGTTCCGGGGTCGAATGTATCTCCACGTTCTTGCCGAGAAACACCATGCCCCTCAGGATCACGTGCGGATTGGCGAGTTTGAACTTCGCGAGGCGGTAGTACCGCACGAGGTACCACGGCGTGTACGCCTTGTTGGCGAGCACCCAGTCGAGGGACGCGCGCGTGAGGAACCGCGCCTGCTCGGTGTCGCGTCGTCTCGACCCGCGCCAGCGTGTCCGCAGCGGCGCGTTCCACATACTCGTCATGGACGTTCACCCTAGTTTCTCGTTCGCCCGCTCTCTGCCGGCACCCTTGCGCGGGCTAGGGTTGCCTGTCGACTGTTGCTCGTCGACGAGACGAACACGGACGCACCGGCACCACGTCGGGCACGGAAATCAAGATACGGGGAGCGATCGATGCGCGGCGTCACGGCCAAGGGCAGGACCGGCAGAAAGGTCACTGCGGTCGCTGCGGCGATAGTCGTGGTGACCGTGAGCGGTTGCAGCGCCGACACCTCGGCCATCGAACCGCTCTCCCCCGATTCGTGGCCCGCAGCGCATGCGAACTCGCACAACAGCGGCTCGACGGACGTGTCGGTGTCGACACCGCTGTCCCTGGACTGGACGCGCCCCACGGGCGGCACGGTGACCTCTCCGGTGTCCATAGGATCGACGGGCCAGATGTTCGTCACTGCCGCCACCGAATCCGGCTGCAACCTCTTCTCGTTCGAGATCGACTCCGCCCGCAAGCGCTGGTGCAATCGAGTCGGGCCGTCCGTCGTCACTGCCACGCCGACCGTCGATTCGGCCATCAACGTCTACATCGGCGACGACGGCGGCATGAACTCGTACAACGACCACGGACAACTGCGTTGGCGCACACCGGTGTACGGAGTGCCCAAGTCCGCCCAGTTCCTCGGGGACGGCAGCCTGCTCTCGATCACCCAGATGGGCCAGGTCAGCGTTCTCGATTCGCAGAACGGGCAACTTCGAGTGCCCATTCTGGATCTGGTTCCGACGCCGGATTTCCTGACCGAGCCGAACTCCGATTTTCAGCCGATGGACACCGGACTCGCCCAGTGCAGCTCGGGTGGATCCGAATGCCCCGTACCCGCAGCACCCGCGGTGGACAGTGCGACCGGAACGATGTACCTGACACTGTGGCGTCCGGGTTCGATTGCACCACAACTCGTTTCGGTGCAGTACGACCGGGACGGCTCTCCCGGACTCGTCGAACGCTGGTCCTCGGACCTGCTGCCCGCCGGAGTCGCGTCGAGTCCGGTGCTGTCCGAGGACGGGTCGACGGTCTACCTGGCCGACGTCGACGGCAGGTTGACCGCGTTCGACACCGCCGACGGGCGACAGAAGTGGACCGAGGGCACCGGGCTCGGCATCGGTGCCAGTCCCTCGATCGCTTTCGACGGCACGATCGTGCCGTCGGGCGGAGACGGCACCCTCATGGGCGTGCGCGACAACGGAGATTCGGCCGAGCGAGTGTGGGTCCGCGACGACATCGAACAGGCAGGCAGCGCAGCCCAATCCGCAGACGGACGCGGCCATACCGTCGTACGCGAGGACGACGGGCTGGCCCTGCTCACGTTCGATGCGGCCACCGGAGAAACGGTGGACGTGCAACCGGTTCCCGACGTCGTCGGCACCACCGTCGGCACGTCCATCGGCCCGGACGGCCAGGTCGTCACCGCGAGCCACCTCGGCGAGATCTTCACCTACACGGGCTGAGCGACAGCGCCCGGAGCGCAGACGAACGCCACCGCGGACCGTTCGACTCGGGCGATCACCACCGACAACGCCACGGAGCCGCGCAGTTTGAGCCTGGGCCGCAGTATCGCCGGATCCACGTCGACCCCGCGGACGAGAATCTCCACCGAGCCACAATCCATCCGATTCAGTTGTTGCCGAAGCACTTTCTCCGAGAACTTGGACTGCTCGAGAATTCGGAAGCCGCGAACCCCGGCCGGAACGGTGTCGCCGGTCAGATACGCGATTCTCGGATCGAGTTGCCACAGACCGAATCTGGCTCCGTAGTGCCGAACCAAGCCGGCTCTGACCACCGCCCCGTCGGGATCGACCAGATAGCGGCCGGGGGGCCGAACCGGAATGTCGTCCGACTCGGCATCGGTGAATTCCAGAACACTGCCGTCGGATCGAAGAACCGCTGCCCGGCGCCGAACACCGCGCTCGCTCAACCCCTTCGACCACAGGCACGCTTCTCTCACTCCCCCGTCGAGCGAGACCACCTCGATCTCGCCGGCCCAGTCGAGCGCGTCGAAATCCAGGCCGGGCGCACACTTGACGACCAGGTCTCGGCCTCGATAGGCGTCGAACAGATCCGGGAGCGGCGGCTGCAGAGCCGCCGGGTCGTGGCGTCGCCGCCCACCTGCTCGGCGGCCCGGATCGGCAACGACGACGGTCTCACGCGTCGTCGGGGTCAGTGCGTCGGCGCGCAGCAGAGTGGCCTCAGGGACGTTGTGTGCGGCCATCCGAAGCCGAATCGGGTCGAGGTCGCTGCCCACCGCCAACTCCGCCGTAGCGACGAGGACGGACAGTTCACTGCCGATCGAACACGTGACATCGTGCACCCGTCGGCCCGCGAGTCGAGCGGCCCGCCTCCGCGCGACGAGCGTCGGTGTGGCCTGCTGGACCGCCTCGTCGGTCACCAGCCACCGATCGGAGTCGACCAACTTCACTCGGGCCTTGCGCCGGACCGTGACGGTTTCGATCAGTGCACTCGCGTGGTCCGGGAGGCGAGCGCGCACCGAGGCCGTGTCGCGCACCGACGTTCGAGCGCTGAGCTCGAGATCGTCGACCGCAGCAAGAGCTCCGGCACCGGCCTCGCTCGAAAGGAAGTCGAGGTCGGTGCCGGTGAATTCGTAGCCCACTAGCGGACTCGAGTGCAGAGCCTGCGGCGGTCCGAGCCGATCAAGCGCGAGGGGCGGGCTTGATGCCGGTGATCATCACGTTGTAGAACAGTCCGCGCGGGACCACGTGCTGCAGCACGTTCTCGTCCACCCAGCTCAGTGTCTTCCAACCGCCGAAGGCGAATTTCGCCCAGTTCCATCCCAGCTTGCCCTCGGGTACTGCGGCCTCGAAGGTCCGTACCGGCCAACCGAGCAGAGCGGCGGCGAACTCCTCGGTGTTCGCCTGCACGGACTCGGCACCGGCCGACAGCGCGATGTGCTCGAGATCGGTGGGATCGAACGTGTGCAGGTCGACGACGGCCTCCAGTGCCGCCGCTCGCGAGGATTCGTCGAGCTCTTCCTGCGGCTTGCGCCAGCTCGCCAGGAACGGAAGTTTGGTCGCGCGGGTGGTCGCCTCCCACGTGATGCGTCCGAGCCACCGCGCGTAGAAGTTGCCGACCGTGGTGGGTTCGCCCGCGAAAACGAAGCGACCGCCCGGCTTGAGTACCCGCAGCACCTCTCGCAGGGACTGTTCGACGTCCGGGATGTGATGGAGGACGGCGTGCCCGACGACGAGATCGAACGTGTTGTCGTCGTACGGAATCGTCTCCGCATCGGCGACCCGGCCGTCGACGTCCAGGCCGAGGTGCTCGGCGTTGCGAAGAGCGACCTTGACCATGCCGGGCGAGAGGTCGGTGACCGAGCCCTTGTCTGCGATGCCGGCCTGCATCAGGTTGAGCAGGAAGAACCCGGTACCGCAGCCCAGCTCGAGGGCGCGGCCGTACGGCAGTGCGGAGTGCGCCGACGCGTCACCGGACACCGCCTGATCGAATCTGCCGCGCGCGTAGTCGATGCATCGCTCGTCGTAGGAGATCGACCACTTGTCGTCGTAGGTTTCGGCTTCCCAGTCGTGATAGAGCACCTGAGCCAGTTTGGTGTCCGACCGTGCGGCCTCGACCTGCTCGGCAGTGGCGTGCGGGTTCGGGGCTGGATCGACCTGGCGGTCATCGGTCTCGGACGACGCCGAAGGCACCGCGTTCGAGATCGATCGATTGACACCGTCGTGGGGGCTTGCAGTCATCAGGCGAGCCTACTATCCGGTAGCTGTGGAACAACTCTGCTCTGCGGGACCGTTGCTTCACCGTCCGGTGAAGGTTGCTTTACCAGGGCCGTCGGCCACGAAGGACGTCATGCCGATCGTGCGATCCTCGGTGGCGAACAGCGCCGCGAACTGCTGAGCCTCGATCCGAAGACCGGTGGTGAGATCGACGTCGAGCCCCTGATCGATCGACGCCTTCGCCGCTGCGAGCGCTCGCGATGCACCCGTGGTGAACTGCATGGCCCAGGCGCGCGCTGCGTTGTACACCTCGTCCGGTGCCACCACCTCGTCCACCAATCCGATACGCAACGCTTCCTCGGCACCGACGAAGCGGCCGGTGAAGACCATGTCCTTCGCACGGCTCGGGCCGATCAGCCGAGCCAGCCGCTGCGTTCCGCCGCCGCCGGGGATGACACCGAGCAGCACCTCGGGGACACCGAACTTGGCGTTGTCGCCGGCGATCCGACGGTCCGCACCCAGTGCAACCTCCAGCCCACCACCGAGTGCGTACCCGGTCACGGCCGCGACCACGGGCTTGGGAATGGTACTGAGCGAGCCGAGGGCCGACTGCAGATCTCCGGCGATCGCGGCCATCTCCGACGCGGACAGCGCCACCATCTCCTTGATGTCGGCACCGGCGGCGAAGACCTTCTCGCCGCCGTAGACGACGACGGCCTTGACGTCGGCATTCACCGTGGCCTCGCGTGCCGCCGCTCGGATCTCGTCCTGCATCTGCCGATCGAGCGCATTCATCGGCGGACGGTCGAGGCGGATGGTGCCGATGCCGTCGGACACTTCGAGATTCACGAACTCAGCCATGGGCCGAAAGGCTACCGGGCCGAGGACTAGCGATCCGACCAGGGATGGCGCGTTCCGGCGTAGTACGCGTCGTCGCCGTCGAAGAGCACCCGGACCGTCCCCTCGTCGCGGGTGAGGATCGGTAGAACCGGGGCGATCTCGCGGTCGTGGTCGACGACCTGTGCGACGGTGTCGAACCGAGACAGTGCGTCGAGTTGGCTCCAGGTGGGCGGAAGGAGGATGGTGTTCCCCGACCGCCAGTCCGCCAGTGCGTCACCGGTGGACCGCCAACTCACCGACGCCGCCTCGCTGGTCTCGCCGTCCGCATTCTGTCCCTCCGGCAGCACTGCGACGAAAAACCGGGTGTCGTACCGTCGAGCTTCGCCCACCGGGGTGATCCAGTGCGACCACGGCCGGAGCAGATCCGATCGCAGAACGAGGTCGTGGGCGGTGAGGAATTCGGCGAACGACACCTCACGGCGCTCGAGCCGACCCCGCTCCAGCGCGAACGGAGCGGTGTCGGCAACGATCGAATCCGGTGTCGAGCCGGCCAGCAGCACACCGCACTCCTCGAACGTCTCGCGCGCCGCGGCACACACAAGGGCCTGCGCCTTGCCCTCGTCGGTTCCGAAGCGCTCGGCCCACCACGACGGCGGCGGTCCTGCCCAGCGGACGTCCGCTGCCGCGTCCGAGGGGTCGACGCCGCCACCGGGAAACACCGTCATGCCACCCGCGAAGGCCATGCCACCGACACGTTCGAGCAGGAACACCTCGATGTCGGGTCGTGACAGGCCGTCACGAATCAAGATGACCGTCGAGGCGTCCCGGGCCTGTACGTGATCGGCAGCACTGTTCGAGCTCATGAAAGGGAACGTACCGCTGCACTGTGCAGCGGAGTCGATCGGTCCGCTCTATCGGCGGTGCGCCCCGGCAGCGCGGGTCCGCCGCGCGAAGAAGCGACCGTCGACGCGATCGAGTGCGATCGACTGACTGAACGCCTCGGTCAGATTCTCTGCGGTGATGACGTCGTCGACCAGTCCCTGCGCCACCACCCCGCCTTCCTTGAGCAGCAACGCATGACTGAATCCCGGCGGAATCTCTTCCACGTGATGGGTGATCAGGACGGTCGCGGGGGCGTCGGGATCTGCAGCGAGGTCGGTCAGCCGCGCCACCAGTTCCTCGCGTCCACCGAGGTCGAGACCTGCCGCAGGCTCGTCCAGCAACAGCAGTTCGGGATCGGTCATCAGAGCGCGGGCGATGAGAACGCGCTTTCGTTCGCCTTCCGACAGCGTGCCGTAGGTGCGGGTGGCGAGATGCTCGGCACCGAGGCTCTCGAGCATTTCCACTGCACGCTCGGTGTCGACCGCGTCGTATTTCTCACGCCAGCGCCCCAACACCGAGTAGCCGGCGGACACCACCAGATCGGATACGAGTTCGTCGGCCGGAATGCGCTGCGCCAGCGAGGAGGACGACAGACCGATCCGCGGTCGGAGTTCGGAGACGTCGGCCTTGCCCATGACCTCGCCGAGAACGTGGGCGACGCCGGACGTGGGATGGATTTCGGCCGCTGCGATACGCAGCAGGGACGTCTTTCCGGCACCGTTCGGGCCGAGGACGACCCACCGTTCGTCAAGTTCCACCCTCCAGGTGACGGGTCCCACCAGGGTCGCACCGCCGCGGCGGACGACTACGTCGGTGAAATCTACGAGCAGGTCGGGATCCGGTTCAGACACGACGCCTATCTTCCCGCACATCGACCGCGCATTCACGGCAGGATGTGCACGCGTGTCGCCCAATGACGATCTGCCTCGTAGCTCCCACCGGACCACCAGCGGCGAGTCCGTCTCGAACCCGCCCGGATCACCGTTCCCACTGGGTGCCACCCCGTTTCCGACTGGCACGCAATTTGCAGTCCACGCACCCGAGGCCGATGGAGTCGAGGTATGCCTGATCGATCCGGACGGCGGCGAACGACGGGTGGAACTGAACACCCGGACATTCGGAGTTCGACACGCCTTCGTCCCGGGAGTGCGGCCCGGTGATCGATACGGCTTCCGTGCCCACGGAAGATGGGATCCGCACTCCGGGCGCCGGTTCAACGGTGCGAAGATTCTGCTCGATCCCGCGGCACGCCAGGTGATCGGAGCATTCGGAGACCCGTCGGCGTTGCTCGCCTACGAGGACGACCCGTTCGGTGCGCCCAGTTCTCGCGACTCGCTCGGCCACCTCCCGCTCGGCGTCGTCCGCGCAGCCCCCGATCGCGTCGGCCGTCCCGCTCGCCCCGAGGTTCCGTGGGACAGAACCGTCCTGTACGAGCTGCACGTGGGATCGTTTACGGCCCGCAATCCTGCTGTCCCCGAGCATCTTCGCGGTACGTACCTCGGCCTGGCCGAGCCGGCCGTCCTCGAACATCTCGCGCGCATCGGCATCACGTCGGTCGAATTGCTGCCCGTACACACCACATTCACCGAACCCGGCGTCCGTGCCAGGGGGATGCGAAACCACTGGGGGTACTCGACGGGTGCGTACTTCGCACCGGATCCGCGCTTCGCCGCCGTTCCCGGTGACGAGGTGGACGAATTTCGCACCATGGTCGACGCGCTGCACGCAGCCGGAATCGAGGTGATCCTCGACGTCGTCTACAACCACACGTGCGAATCCGCGATCGACGGCCCCTCCATCAGCTGGCGTGGGCTCGATGCGCCCGGCTACTACCTGCTGGACGGACGCGGATCGGACGTCGATCTGACCGGCTGTGGCAACACTCTCGATTCCGCGTCGCCCGCGGTCGTGCGGATGGTGTGCGACAGCCTTCGGTACTGGGTCGAGGACATGGGCGTGGACGGGTTCCGATTCGACCTCGCCAGCACTCTCGGCCGACCCGGCGGTTGGCGATTCGATTCTCGCGCACCGTTGTTGACCGCCATCACCACCGATCCCGTCCTGGCTCGGGTCAAATTGATCGCCGAGCCGTGGGATGCCACCGGTGCCGGCTATCAGGTCGGCAACTTCGGAGTGGCCTGGTCGGAATGGAACGATCGCTACCGTGACACGGTCCGACGCTTCTGGGCGGGCCAGCACGGCGTCCGCGAATTGGCCTCGCGCCTAGCCGGTTCGGAGGACCTCTTCGCGAGCAGTGGACGCTTGCCATGGGCGTCGATCAACTTCGTCACCGCGCACGACGGGTTCACCGCCCGAGATCTGGTGTCGTACGACCGAAAGCACAACGAGGCCAACGGCGAAGAGAACAGGGACGGTACCGACAACAACTCGTCGGTCAACCACGGAGTGGAGGGTCCGAGCGAGGATCCATCCGTCGCCGAGGCCAGGGGACGCCATGTCCGGGCACTTCTGGCAACCCTGACGCTCTCGACCGGAACACCGATGCTCCTTGCCGGCGACGAACTGGGACACAGTCAGGGAGGCAACAACAACGCGTATTGCATCGCCGAGAATGCACCGGCGGCCGATGCCTGGGCCATCGACTGGGACAGTGCCGATCAGAACATGATTCGCTTCGTGGGTCGACTCCTTCGTGTCCGAGCGAGCGCTCCGACACTGCGTCAGCAGGAGTTCTTCACCGGCCGCGCGACACCGACCGGCCGACCCGATCTGGTGTGGTTCGATTCCGCCGGAGTCGAATTCGACACGGACCGATGGAACGACGATTCGGTGCGCACCATTCAGGCCTGGGTGGACGGTTCCGACGTCCGCTCCTTCGCCTCCGACGGCGGGCAGGTCGACGATGCCAGCTCGCTCCTCGTTCTCCATTCCGGAGGGCCAGCCGATATCGTTCTGGCGTGCCCGAGTTGGTCGTCGTCCCGGTTCGTTCCGGTTCTCGATTCCTCGAGTGTGGACGGTGTGCCCTCCGATACCACTGCGCTGGAACCGGGTTCGACGATATCGGTGACCGGATCGACGGTCCTCGTGCTGCGCAGCGCAGGCAGGTGAGTCATGAACAATTGCACGAGCGGACCGACTCCGAGCGCATAGAGAACCGTCCCGACGCCGAGCGTCCCGCCGAGCAACCAACCGGTGAGCACCACCGTGCACTCGATTCCGGTGCGGGTGAGGCGAATCGACCATCCGGTCCTGGCCACCAGACCGGTCATCAGTCCGTCTCGCGGCCCCGGACCCATCCCGGCACCGATGTACAGCGCGGTGGCGAACGCGTTGACCACGATGCCCGACACCATGGCCAGGGTCCTCACCGGGAGCCCGTCCAGGTCCGGCAACATCGCCGACGTCGTGTCCACCGCAACTGCGATCACCACCACGTTGCTCACGGTGCCCAGGCCAGGACGTTGCCGTAGCGGGATCCACATCAGCAGTACGGCCGCGCCGGTGATCGCGGTGATGGTTCCGAAGCTGAGCGACAGGTGGCTTTCGAGCCCCTGATGAAAGACGTCCCACGGGTTGACGCCCAGTCCACCGGCGATCATGAACGACATCGACGCCCCGTACAGCCACAGCCCCACGTAGAGGGCAGCCAACCGAGCAGGGAGTCGGCGACCGGCTAGTAGACGACGGGGTGAGGTGAACATGCTTCCAGTCTCGGGGCTACTGGATATGTTCGGCATAGCCACTTGTACGACAGTGGACCCCAGAGCTACGGAACAGCGATGACGGTTGTCGAACCGGGTGCCACTTCGGTGAAGCCTGCATCCCGCACCGCGACGGCGCGACCGGCACGAACCTCGCCTAGTGCACGCGTCCATTGTTCCGGGTTCGCGGATCGGACCGAACATTCGAAGCCCGACGCAGCCCACTCGCGGCATTGCGCTGTGCTCATCGCACCCGCCAGCAGCATGGACGCGTGTCCCACCTGAGCGGCTGCCTTGCCCACCGTCATCGACAGGGAGGCGTCGACCCACAGCACCGGTCCGGCCGAGACCGAAGGTTCTTCGGCGGCCGACACGTCGGTTCCGCCGATCTGCAGCCGCTTGATCCGAGGATCCAGATCTCCGACCCGACCGGGCACGAACGCACGTGCCGACGCTCCCCCGACGTCGACCGTGACACCAGGAACGTCCTGCGCCGCACGCCACTGCGCACCGCGTGCACGTCGGGCAACCTTCCGGATGCGGGCCGACGTCCACTCGGTGAAGGCCTCGTTCCAGGACGCGTCCACGCCCACTCGTGGGTCCAGGCACAACGCAACGGTTGCTCGTGCAGCCGCCTCGAGCAACTCGCTGCGCAGGGGCGGATCGATCTTGGGGATGTGCAGCACCAACGGCATCGCCAGAACCTGTGCCGGATCTGCCGGATCCTCCGCTCCGCCGTACCCACGAGCGAGCTCGGCGTGGCGCGAGACGAACGTGTTCTCCGGTGAGAATTCCTCGACTGCAGTCTCGGCCACCACATCATCCGATGTGTCGCCGGTCGTGGGATCGCCGGTCACGGGATCGCCGGTCACGGGATCGGGACGCGGCGGACTCCCCCGTCCACTGCGTCCGCGGCTTCGATCTCGTTGCGGGTGACGCCGAGGATGAACAGGACCGCGTCGAGGTACGGATGGGAGATGGCGGTGTCGGCGATCTCTCGCAACGCAGGCTTGGCGTTGAAGGCAACCCCGAGGCCTGCTGCGGTGAGCATGTCGATGTCGTTCGCTCCGTCGCCCACGGCGACGGTCTGCTCCATCGGCACTCCCGACTGCGCCGCGAATTCACGGAGTGCGGTCGCTTTCGCAGCACGATCGACCACTTCCCCGATGACCCGTCCGGTGAGCTTGCCGTCGACGATCTCGAGAGTGTTCGCCTTGACGTAATCGAGTTCGAGTTCGTGAGCGAGGCCCTCGATGACCTGTCGGAATCCCCCGGACACGACGCCGCAGGCGAAGCCGAGACGCCGGAGGGTGCGGATGGTGGTTCTGGCCCCCGCGGTCAGTTCCAGACTTTCGCCCACTTCGTCGATGACGGATTCGTCGAGTCCCGCCAACACGGCGACCCGCTGTTCGAGCGACTCCGCGAAGTCGATCTCACCGCGCATGGCAGCTTCGGTGACCGCACGTACCTCGTCCTCGCGTCCCGCGCGGGCAGCCAACATTTCGATGACCTCACCCTGGACGAGCGTGGAGTCGACGTCGAACACGATCAGTCGCTTGGATCGCCGTGCGATTCCGCCGCGCTGCACGGCGATGTCGACGCCGATTCCGGCTGCGATGGCCGCGAGCCCCGTGCGCAGCTGCAGGTCGGCATCCGGCGACGTGTCGGTCGCGGTCACCTGCAGTTCGAGGCCGGTGACGGGATAGTCGGCAATTCCGCGTATGGAATCGATGTTCGCGCCCTGGCGGGCGAGTTCACGGGAGATGGTGCTGAAAGCACGCGCTGTCACGGCACAACGTCAGTCTGCTCGACGTCGAGCAGGTGGTCATCCGCGGCAGATTGACACTGGGCGTTCTCCTGTCCTGCCCGCGCGATCCCGAGGCGCTCCAGGAGGAGCTTGAGGACGCGATGGCGACGGTCGGCGTTCACGTCGATGTCGAGATCGACACCGCGCGGGGCGGTGGTCAGAGCCTGGCCACCCACGTCGTCGTCGTTCTCGGACGACCCGTGACAGCGCGTGCTTTCAGCACCATCTCCCGTGAACTCGCCCGCCAGGGCGCGAACATCGATTCCATACGCGGAATTGCCGACTATCCCGTCACCG
>NZ_NOZF01000168.1:0-585 GCF_002258565.1 Rhodococcus sp. 05-2254-6 | reverse complement strand
GTCGCTGAACAGCCGACGACGACGTTGCCGGTGCCGAATGCTGACCTCCTCGCGTACATCATCTACACCTCAGGAACGACAGGCACACCCAAAGGCGTCGGCATCACACAAACGAACGTCACCCAGACCTACGCAGCTTCGGAACATGCTTTCAAACATTCCCCAGATCAGGTGTGGTCGATGTTCCATTCGTACTCGTTCGATGTGTCGGTGTGGGAGATGTGGGGCGCTCTGCTGCACGGCGGCCGCTTGGTGATCATCCCTGAGCATGCCGCCCGCTCCGCAACGGACTTTCACCGAATCCTGGTAGACGAGCAGGTCACCACCGTCAACCAGACCCCGTCCGCACTCGAGATGCTCTCGCCCGAGGGAATAGATCAAGTAAGGACCATTTTTGTGGGGGGTGAGGCATGCTCGCCCGAACTTGTCGATCGGTGGGCTTCAGGCCGAGAAATGATCAATGGCTACGGGGAGACAGAGACGTTCTACGCCTCTATGAGTGCGCCCATGAAGCCTGGTCATGGAGCTCCTATCGGTACGCCGGTGCCGGGTGATGCGTTGTTTGTGTTGGATTCCGGTTTGCGG
>NZ_NOZF01000195.1:4629-46746 GCF_002258565.1 Rhodococcus sp. 05-2254-6 | reverse complement strand
CACACCACGGTGACGCCGGGGTAGCAACCGATGAAGACGTGATCGTCGTCCACGCCTGCCGAGGTCGATATCGGGCCCTGTCCGAGGGGCACTGCCGTCAGGTGGGGGTACAGACGTCCGACGAGTGCGGTCGCAGCGTTCCAATCCGAGGTGGTGGCCTCTCGGAGTACAGAAATCGGATCCGGTGCGTCCACGTACCAGATGGTTGATGCTTTGGCCCCCACTACCGGCACCTCTCTCTCCGTTACTTCCTGGGAAGCCTACGGTGTGAGCGTCGGCGGTTCGTCACCGCGCGGCACATCGGTCACAGCAGAACTCAGTTGTGACCGCTGCTGCGAACGCCGAGCAGGACGTCCTCCCACGACGGCAGTGCCCCTCGGACAGGGCCCGATATCGACCTCGGCAGGCGTGGACGACGATCACGTCTTCATCGGTTGCTACCCCGGCGTCACCGTGGTGTGCGGATCCAATCTCGCGGTGCCCACACCGTCGACACTTCCCGAATCATTCACTCGCCCGCTGGCGTCCGAGCACACCTACCTCGTCGCCTCGGATCCCCAACACGCCTGGGGTGCGTTCGCGTACTGGGAACGCGGTGAATTCCGCCGATCCTTCAGTGCCACTCCGGTGTACATCTACGAGGACGCAGGCCTGCCATTGGTGTGGGAGCGATCGTTCTGGGCCGGTGAGCATCCGCTGATCTATCCGCCCGGAGTGATGCCGGATCCGCAGTCGCTGCCGTTCCACCCTCAGGAATTCGCCGAGGCAGCCAACGCCGAGTGGCTCGGGTTCCGCTACACCGGCGCACCACACGCGGACGAATTCGATCCGAACACCCTGCCGGTCTGCGGCTTCACGATGTACGTCCCGGGGCAGGAACCACCGCCACCGAACCAGCAGAACCGAAGCTCCAACGGCCGCGGCGCACAGGAACCGATGCCCGACGCCCCCGACGAGCAGGCACCGCGACCGAAGAAGCGTTGGTTCTCGCGCAAATAGTGGCCCGGGTGGGCACCGTTGCACGCAATCACCGCTGATCGACGGGATTTCGCCGATTGTCGCCGGTAGTGCGCAACTGTGCCCGCTGTCGGAGACCGACTGAGCAAACGACTGCTAGAACGCCAGCGCCGCCAGTGCCACGAAGCTCAGCATGGAACCGATACCGGCTCCGTACACGGCCCAGCGCCACACCGGTATGGCGAGCCATCGCATGACCGTCGGTGCCGCACCCGCGACGACGATGATGTTCAGACCGATCGCGAGCAGCGGATGAATTCTGGCGAGCTCCAGACCGAACGTCGTCAGTGCCACCCCGACGAGCGCCGCCGAGATCACGGCGATCGGGATTCCGGTCCAGCGGACGTCCGGGTCGTGGTCGGTCACGTCAGGCGCACACGTTCGTAGAACCCCATCGCAGCGGCCGTCGCAACATTGAGTGAGTCGGTGCCGGGAGCCATCGGAATGCGCGCGCGAATGTCCGTGGCGCGCATGGCATGTTCGGTCAGACCCGGCCCCTCCGCGCCGAGCAACAACGCCACCTTCTCCCCCGTCATCGCCGCCGCCAGCGACACCGCAGTCGGATTGGGCGTGAGCGAAATCAGCTGAAAGCCATGCGCGCGAACGCGATCGAGGCCGCGCGGCCACTCGGGCACCTTGGCGAACGGCACCCGCAGCACATGCCCCATCGATACCCGCACCGACCGTCGATAGAGCGGATCCGCGCAGGCGGCCCCGAACAACACGGCATCCACGCCCAGGCCGGCCGCGTTACGGAACATCGACCCAAGATTCTCGTGATCGTTGACGCCCTCGAGAATCGCCACCGTCTTCGCGTCGGCCAACACCTCGTCGAGATCGAGGGCAGGCGGCCTGTTCGCCGCCGCCAGCACACCACGATTGAGATGGAATCCGACGACCTCGGCCATCACCTCCGCGGACGTCCGATAGAACGGGACGTCGGAATCCGCCAGATCGTCGCGCAACGCGTCGAGCCGTCGATCCACGCCCAGCAGGCTGATCATCGGGAAGCGCGAGGTCAGCAGTCGCTGCGCAACCAACACACCCTCCGCGATCACCAATCCTTTGCCCTCGGGCAGGTCGGGCCGCCGATCCGACGAGTTGAGATCGCGAAAATCGTCCAGCCGGGGGTCGGAGGGGTCGTCGACATCGATTACATGAACCACCCGCTCATCTTGTCACCCGGCATTTCTGACGGTCCGTCGGCGAAGGCCTGGTTCTGTATGGCAGTTTTTTCGGGTCGTTCCGCGGGCTCCACTCCTGTATGGAAAAGTAAAGAACGATGACTACCGACGAATCGATCACCATCCGCACCGCCACCGACGACGACTGGGATGCCGTCGCGCTGCTCGACGCCCACGCCTTCGGCGAGCACCAGAACGCCGAGGACCTGGCCGAGACGCAGATCCTGACCCAGTCCGAGCACGTGTACCTGGCGTGGGACGGCGAGACCCCGGTGGGTGTGGCCATGCACTTCCCGATGTCGGTCACCGTTCCCGGTGGTGCGCAGGTCGAGGCGTCCGGAGTCTCCTGGGTGTCTGTCGCGCCGACGCACCGTCGACGCGGCATCCTGCGATCGATGTTCACCCAGCAGCACCGCGCTCTGAACGACGCCGGCGCACCGCTGTCCCTGCTCACGGCCAGCGAGGCGACGATCTACGGACGCTTCGGCTACGGGCCGATAACCGAGGAGATCAGCGTCTCGATCGACCGTCGATTCGCGCAGTTCCGCAAGGATGCTCCCCCGGCGACCGGTGTGCGGCTGATCGAATCGGCCGAGGCCACCGAACTGCTCCCCGACATCTACCACCGCTGGCAGCAGCAGACCGCAGGCGCGCAGCCCAAGCCGCCGATCCGCTGGGAGCGGTTCTTCGCCGACCGAGAGAACCGACGCGGCGGACTGACGGCTCTGTTCTTCATCGTCCATCCCGACGGTTACGTCGCCTACCGACGCGGACGCAACCCCAGCCGGGTGGTGGTACAGGAATTCATCGCGGTGACCGATGCCGCCTACGCCGCGCTGTGGCAGATCCTCGTCGGGGTCGACCTGGTCGACACCATCGAGGTGCAACAGTCACGAGACGAAGCCCTGCCGTTCCTGCTGACCAACAACCGACTGCCGAAGGTCACCGGACACCACGACGCACTGTGGGGCCGCATCATGCACGTCGAGGCAGCGCTCGAGGCACGCACCTACGCTCTCGACACCTCGTTGATCATCGCTGTGCGAGATCCCTTCCTCGATGCGGGCGGTACCTATTCGCTCACCGTGACCGACGGCCGAGCCACCTGCACCCGGGTGGAATCCGAACCGGACATCGAACTCGACATCGATGTGCTCGCGAGCATCTACTTCGGCACCCATCGCGCCCGCTTGTTCGCCGCGGCCAACCGCCTCACCGCACGCAACGACGCGTCACTGCACGCATTGGACCTGACGTTCGGAACCGCGCGCCCGGCCGTCATGGGTTGGGGTTTCTAGACCTACCTGTTCGGCGCATCGAGTGCGGTGGCCGAGCCGCCGTGCATCCAGAGCGCCGCGCCCAGGGTCACCGAAAGCAGCACCGTCACGTAGGCGATGAACTCGACACTGCCGCCACCGCTGGTGGCGTGATAGATCAGCGGTGCCGTACCTCCGAAGAGGGAGTTCGCCACGGCGTAACCGAAGCCGACGCCCAGCGCACGAATGTGCGCAGGGAACACTTCGGCCTTGGCGATGCCGTTCACCGACAGGTAGCACGTGAGGACGAAAAACGCGCACACCAGGATGACGAAGACCGCCGGCGGGGACGCCACCCGGGTGGTGGCCAGCACCAGCGCTCCGGTCGCCGGTATCCCCAGTGCTCCGAATGCGACGAGCAGCGGCTTTCTTCCGATGCGGTCGCTCAGTGCGCCGCCGACCGGCTGCAGCACCATCAACACCACGAAAGCAGCGAACACGAGACCGGTCGCAACGAGCTCTCCCCTGGCTCCGTCGGCAGCGAAGAACGTCTCGCGAACGACCGAGGGGACCGTGACGGTGTAGGTGTAGAACGCGGCACTCCCGCCTGCGGTCAACAAGAACACCCAGACGAGCGGACGCCAGTGATCGCGGAACAGCGCCTTCATCGTGGCGTCTCGGTCCGCTCGTGGTGCTCCCGGTTCACGAGGCACACGATCGAGTCCGCGAGCCCACCACAACGAGGCGACGCCTGCCGCGCCTCCCGCGGCGAAGGCGAGTCGAAAGCCCCATTCGGAGATCGCCGCGCGGTCCGTGCTCGCGAGGAGTACGAGCAGACATGCCTGCGCGAGCACGAGGCCGCCGACGATGGTCGCGGCCTGGAAGGAGGCGAAGAACCCGCGATGCCCTCGCGTGCCCGATTCGGAGAGCAGCACCGTCGCCGCGGCATATTCGCCGCCGGTTGCGATGCCCTGGACGATGCTCACGACGGCGAGGATCACCGCGGCCCAGGCCCCGATCGCGTGGACGGTGGGAGTCAGTGCCAGAGCGACCGATCCGGCCGACATGAGCGTGACCGCAGCGACGAGCGCGAACTGTCGGCCTCGCACGTCCGCGAGCCTGCCGAACAGCCACGAACCGAGCGGGCGCACGACGAAGGTCAATGCGAAGAGTCCGTAGACGTACACGAGTGAATTGGTCGAAGCCGGATCGAAGAACTCGGTCCGAAAGTACGGCGCGAACGTCGCATAGAGGTACAGGTTGAACCACTGCACCAGGTTCGGTACCGAACCAGCCAGAATGACGCGAACCTGCGTACGACGGTCGGGGCTCACCGGCTCGGTGCGATTCACGTGCTGAAAATACCCGAACTCCCGGCATACCGGGCGCTGTCGAGAGCACATGACTTTTGTCATGGCCGGACCGTGACGGTGTCACTGCAGATGATGATGCGCTGCACTGTTTTCGGTGATCACGGCCCAGCAGACTCGTAGTCATGAAGCAACCAGACGAAGGAAACCTGTACACCGATCTGATGGAGCTCGGGCCGGCTCCGACGATGGCACGTGAGATCGTCGTCATCGTCATCAGCATCGCGATTGTCGCGGTGCTGTTCGCAATCGTCGGTACGTCGCTCCCGGCGTTCGTCGCTCTCGGCGTCATCGTCGCCTTCATGGGCGTGCGGTTCGTCATCGGACTCCGCCACTGGGAGAAGCAATCATGACCATCATCGAAGTCAGTGGCATGACTCGCCGCTACGGTTCGGGCAAGAACGCTTTCGAGGCCGTGAAGGCGCTCGATCTGAAGGTCGCAGAGGGCGAACTGTTCGGCCTACTTGGTACCAACGGTGCCGGCAAGACGTCCACTCTCGAAGTGATTCAGGGACTTTCACGGCCGAGCGAGGGCACTGTGCGGATTCTGGGAATGGATCCGGTGTCCGACCGCCGCAAGGTCCGACCGTCGCTGGGCATCATGCTGCAGAAGGGCGGCCTGCCCCAGGATCTGACCACCGCGGAGAGCCTGCGCATGTGGGCGGGCACGTGCAGCAATCCGCTGCCGACGGACGAGGTGCTGGGGCGCGTCGACCTGGCCGACCGCGCCGATACCCGGGTCAAGTTTCTCTCCGGCGGAGAGCAGCGCAGGCTGGATCTGGCGTGCGCCATCATCAGCCGCCCACGAGTGCTGTTCCTGGACGAACCGACCACCGGACTCGATCCCGAAAGTCGCCGCAACACATGGCATCTGATCCAGGAGCTGAAAAACTCCGGCGTGACGATCATGCTGACGACGCACTACCTGGACGAGGCCGAGTCGCTGTGCGACCGGCTGGCGATCATGCACCGCGGCGCAGTCGTTCGCAGCGGAACGGTCGACGAGGTGGTCGCCGACCATCCGGCGAAGATCGAACTGAAGGCCCCGGGCACGGCGTTGCCGTCACTGCCGGGTACCGACATGGACGTCTCGGGAGACACCGTCTCGATCCGGACGTCCTCGGTACAGGACACGCTCACCGACTTGTTGGTGTGGGCCCGCACCAACGGGGTGACCCTGCACGGACTCGACGCCCGGGCCGCATCGCTCGAGACCGTATTCCTCTCCATCGCAGACGAATTCGACAATTCCGAATCGACACACACGAAAGTGATGAGCGCATGAGCACGATGACCGCCCTGTCGCGAGCAGAGTTCACACTGCTCGGACGCAATCGAGTACTACTGTTCAACGCGACCGTCATACCCCTCGTGCTGCCGATCGTGCTGCTGATCGTCGGCAGTCGGGGCGACGACGGGCTGACCGACGTGGGCGTCGGAGCGGCGCTCGAGATGTTCGTACTGTTCCTGCTGGTGTTCATGGTCTACTACAACATGCTCTCGATCTACGCCACACGTCGAGACGAGCTGGTGCTCAAGCGACTTCGCACCGGAGAGAGCTCGGACCTACAGATTCTGCTGGGGCCAGCGGTACCCTCGTTCATCCTCACCGTGGCACTGGGCCTGATCGTCGGAGCAGTGGTTCTGGCCTTCGGTGGCCCGGTTCCTACCAATCCCCTGCTCGTCGCCGTCGCCCTCCTCGGTGGAGCGGCTCTGTTCGCCGCACTGGCGTTGATCACGTCCGCCTTCACCCGCAATGCGGAGGCGGCGCAGATCACCAGCCTGCCGGTCATCCTGATCGCGATGGCCGGGTCGTCACTGCTGCGCGGCGTTCTGCCGGATTCGCTGAGCACCGTCATCGACCTGACTCCCATGGCCGCAGTCTCGGACCTGTTGAACCTCGGCTGGTTCGGCACCACAAGCCCGGGCGACGCGTCGGCCGGGTTCGCCGCCACCTTCACCGAAGCCGGAATGCCGCTGCTGGTGATGCTCGCCTGGATCGTCGGCAGTCTCCTGATCGCCCGCACGCACTTCCGTTGGGAACCGCGGTCCTAGATCGCGTCATTCGTCGACCGTCTGCAAGGCTGGGGATCATGAAGCTGCACCAGTACCTCAATCCACTGCACGGCTGGAACGACAGCAGTGCAGTGGACAAGGTGCGCGTCTACACCCGCCAGTCGTTCCTGCTGATCTCCGTCGGTGTCGCCGTCGGTGCGATGCTGACATCTCTGCAGTACGACGACTATCGGTCGATGGCGGCAGCAGCCGTGTGTGCGGCCGCCACCTTCTTGGTTGTGCAGCGCACCCCCGCACTCGGCGGCGAGTCGACGGCCGACCCACGAATCCCGTTGGCAATCGCGGCGGTCGCCGCCGTGGTGCTGGTAGCCGGAGGGACCACGAGCAACGCAATCTGGGCCGCCGTACTCGTCACCACAGCGGTCGCGACCCTGATTCCGTTGCGTTGGTCCCTCGCGGCGGCTGTGGCCGCTGCTCTGCTCGCGGCGGCTCTGGGAACACCGGCGGTGGACACCGTGATCCTCGGCATCTTCATCGCCTTCATGGCCTTCACGGTGCAACTGTCGGCATGGCTGCTGCGCATCGTCACCGAACTCGATGCCACTCGCGACGCTGCTGCCGCGCTCTCGGTTGCCGAGGAGCGTCTGCGCTTCTCTCGAGATCTGCACGACGTTGTCGGACGTGCGCTCTCCGCAATAGCGGTCAAGAGCGAACTCGCCGCAACGCTGGCTCGCCGGGGTGACGATCGAGCGGCGGGCCAGATGGACGAGGTTCGCATCCTGGCCCAGGAATCCATGGCCGACGCTCGAAAGCTGGTTCGCGGCTACCGATCGGTCGATGTGGCGTCGGAACTCGACGGGGCTCGATCCCTGCTGTCGGCCGCAGGTATTTCCACCGAACTGGTCGGTGAGACCTCGGTTCTGTCCGAGCGCGCGGCCGAGGCGGCCGCCTGGGTGGTCCGTGAGGGCGTGACGAACATTCTGCGCCACTCGTCCGCCACTTATTGTCGAATCGAGCTGACCGACAACAGCATTCGTTTGATCAACGATCGTCCCGGTGCATCGTCCGAGCGCGACGACGGCACCGGCCTGAGCGGGTTGCGCGAACGATTGGTCGCCGTCGGAGGAGCGCTGAACACGGAGAAGACGAGCGAGGAATTCACCCTCACTGCGACGTTACCGACATCGCCCCAGAAGCCGAGGACCACACCATGATTCGAGTACTACTGGCCGACGACGAGAATCTGATCCGAACCGCTCTGGCGACCATGCTCGATCTGGAGGACGACATCGAAATCGTCGGGCAGGCCGACTCCGGCGAGAAGGCGTTGACCGTCGCAGCCTCTCTCGCCCCCGATGTGGCCGTGCTCGACCTGCAGATGGGCGGGATCGACGGCATCGAGACGGCCCAGAAGATCGCCGAGACGCTGCCCTCCTGTGCGTCGATCATCGTCACCAGTCACGGTCGGCCGGGCTACCTGAAGAAGGCGCTCGAAGCGGGCGTACGCGGGTTCCTCCCCAAGACCACGTCGGCTGCCACGCTGGCCGAGGTGGTGCGCACCGTCCACGGCGGCGGTCGCTACGTCGACCCCACGCTGGCCGCGGAAGCCATCGGAGCCGGAGACTCTCCGCTCACACCACGCGAGGCCGATGTGCTCGAGTTCGCCGCGGACGGCGCGTCGATCGCGGAGATCGCACGGCGGGCTCATCTTTCGCCCGGCACCACCCGCAACTACCTGTCCGCTGCCGCTGCGAAACTGGGGGCAGCGAACCGGCACGAGGCCTGCGCTCTCGCTAGACGCCACGGCTGGATCTGACCGACCGTCACACTTTCGTGCTCACGGCGACAGTATCGAGGGTGGGGAGCCGATGACCGTCCGCGGGCCGTACCACGGTGATCCGCAAATTGTTGTGCCGCAGTAGATACACCGCCGCGAAGAGGCCGGTCGCCAGAGAGATGGCCCCGCCGAACAGCAACGGTGCCCGCGGATCCAAGGCGTCGGCGAGCCAACCGAGAACCGGACTGCCCAGCGGAGTACCGCCGAGGAAACACAGCATGTAGATGCCCATCACGCGTCCGCGCATGTCGGACGGCACCGACATCTGCAGAATGTTCATCGCCGACGTCGTGAACGTCAAAGTCAGGGCGCCGGTGGGTATCAGCAGAAGCGCGACGAGCAAGTAGTTGGGCATCAACCCGACGATCAACTCGAAAGCTCCGAATGCGATGACGGCACCGATGAAAAGACGCAGGCGCGGTGCGCTCGCCCGCCGTGCAGCCAGAGTCGCTCCGGCCAACGTGCCGACCGCCAGCGTCGTCGAGAGCAGACCGTAGGCGTCCGCTCCGCTACCGAACGTGTTGCGCGCCAACACCGACAGACTCAGCGGGAAGTTGAGGCCGAACGTCGAGACCATGAAGACCGTGGCCAGCAGTACTCGTAGGTCACCGCGCCCCCAGACGTAGCGAAATCCCTCCCGCACCTGCCCTTTGGCGCGTGGGGCAGGTTCGACGCGGAAGAGTTGACCGACGTTCATCGCCACGAGGGCACCGAACACCGCCGCGAACGACACGGCATTGATGAGGAACACCCAGCCGGTGCCGACGAGGGTGATGAGCACTCCGGACACGGCAGGCCCGACGATGCGCGCCATGTTGAACGTCATCGAGTTCAACGCGATCGCATTGGCGAGGGTCTCTTTGCCGACCATCTCGATGGTGAAGGATTGCCGCACAGGAGCGTCGATGGCGGACGAGCAGCCGAGGATGAACGCGATGACGTACACGTGCCACAGCTCGACCATCCCCCCGACGTCGAGCACACCGAGCACCAGACCGCAGACCGCGGCGAACACCTGGGTGATCATCAGGAGCTTGCGCTTGTCGTATCGGTCTGCCAGGACCCCACCCCAGACCGAGAGGAACAGTGTCGGCCCGAACTGCAGGGCCATGACGATGCCGACGGCGAAGCCGTTGCCGCCGGACAGCGTCAGAACGAGCCAGTCCTGGGCAACCCGCTGCATCCACGTGCCGACCAGCGAGACGATCTGCCCCGACGCCCACAATCGGTAGTTGTGAGTCTTCAGGGCGGCGAACATCGTCGAGCCGGAGGAACGGGAAACAGGGGCCACCGTTCAAATAATAAACCTAGGTAACTACTCGGAGTCGCTCACGAGGGCCCCGATGATCGTCACCGCGTCACGGAGTGTGTCGAGCTGCTCTGGTCCGAGGCCTGCGAGCTGCGCGGTCATCCACGCTTCGCGGGCGCTGGCCTCGTCGGCGATCAGCTCTCGCCCGGCCGGTGACAGCGAGACGATCACCTGCCGCCCGTCGGTGGGGTGTGGGGTGCGCGCCACCAGGCCGAGTTCGGCCAACGATGCGATCACCCGCGTCATCGACGGCGGCTGTACCTTCTCTCGCGCGGCCAATGCACCCGGCGTCATGTCACCCTCCCGACTCAGCGTGGCCAGAGCCGACAGCTGAGTGAGCGAGACTTGCGAGTCCACTCGCCTACCCCGAAGGTGGCGAGTCAGCCTCACCACCGCAAGCGACAGGTCGCTTGCCAATTCCCGATTGTCCTTCACAACATTTCCCGACGTCACAGCGCAGAGAATACGCCCTGGTACCGACCTCGCATCATGTAACCGCCTCGGTGATGGGTCCGACGGCGAAATATGCGACGAACAGCAACGCCACGATCCACAACAGGGGATGGACCGACTTCGCCCGACCGGAGCCGACCGCGAGTATCACCCAGGTGATGAAACCGACGCCGATCCCGTTGGCGATGGAGTAGGTGAAGGGCATCACCACGATGGTCAGGAAGGCGGGCAACGCGTAATCGAAGCGCCGGAAGTCGATGTCGAGGACCTGTCCGATCATCAGCGCACCCACCACGACCAGTGCCGGAGCGGCCGCTTCGATCGGAACGACGGCCGTGAGAGGGGTGAAGAACATGGCCAACAGAAAGAGCAATCCGGTGACGACGTTGGCCAGTCCGGTACGCGCGCCCTCGGCGATTCCGGAAGCCGATTCGACGAACACGGTGTTCGACGACGCCGACGCACCGCCACCGACGATGGCTCCGGCCCCCTCGACGACCAGGGCCTTGCCGATGTTCGGCAATTTCCCGTCCTTGTCCAGTTTCGCTTCCTTGCCCAAACCGGTCATCGTGCCCATCGCGTCGAAGAAGTTCGCGAGCACCAGCGTGAACACCAGCAGGCTGGCGGCGAGCACGCCGATGCGCGTGAACGCTCCGAACAGATCGACGTTGCCCACCAACGACAGATCGGGAGACTGAATCAACTCGGTGGGCAGCTGCGGAACCGACAGGTTCCAGCCCTTGGGGTCGACGCCGTTCGACGGACCCACGTCGGTGACGGCCTCGACGATCGCCGCCAGCACCGTCGTCACAACGATGCCGATCAGCAGACCGCCGCGCACCTTGCGCACCACCAGCACACCCATCAGCAACAACCCGAACACGAAGATCACCGTCGGCCACGACGCGATGGACCCGTCGATGCCGAGCCCGACGGGAACCGTCGTGCCCGCGGCGTCGGGGATGCGGCGCACGAAGCCGGAGTCGACCAGTCCGATGAAGGCGATGAACGCGCCGATGCCTGCGGCGATCGCTGCCTTGAGCTCGGCCGGGATCGCATTGAACACCGCGGTGCGGAATCCGGTGACGGCCAGGAGCACGATGATGATGCCGTCGATCACGACCAGCCCCATCGCCTCGGGCCACGTCACCTGCGGTGCGATCGTCACGGCGAGCAGTGTGTTGATACCCAGGCCTGCTGCGATGCCGAAGGGATAGTTGGCGATGATGCCGAACGCGATGCTCATGAATCCGGCCACCAGCGCTGTCACGGCGGCGACCTGGGCGACCGGCAGGATGTTGCCGAGCACGTCGGTCTTGGCGGCCGCGTCGTCGGCGGAGAAGCTGCCCAGGATCAGCGGATTGAGGACCACGATGTAGGCCATGGCCACGAAGGTGACCACTCCTCCTCGGACCTCGGATCCGACCGTCGAGCCTCGTTCGGTGATCTTGAAGTAGTTGTCGAGTAGCCGCGACGACAGTTGCATGAGCGAACGATAAAGCACACCGAAGCACTTGGGTAACCGCAACGGCGCAGCCGAGACACGCGGCAGTGGCGTAACTTGAATTTCGTGGCCGACCTCCCCCAGATTCCGCGCAGCCTCACCGATCCGGTACCTGTGTTGGCGATCGGCATCCTCGGCTGGATCCTCGCGCTGGTGGTGTTCACCGCCATCGGAGGTGGGGGCGGCGACGCACTGGCCACGTGTTGGTGCGGCATCGCAGTCGGTGCCGTAGGGTTCGGAATCTTCCTGATGCAGAGAGCGGCGTCACGTCGCGGGAGCAAAACCGCCCAACGCGGCCTCGATTGAGATCAGAATCACGTTAGCCCGGTCACCACAGGCCTCTGACGTGGGCAAACTAACCCCTCGACCGGTTGAGTAACACAAAGTTAACGTGGACCATGGGTTATGTCAGAAAAAAACAACCTCTTGATCCACGAAAGCCAGGCCATGAAGCTCGTCTCTCAGTACCGCACTCGCCGCAACCACGTCCGCTCGCTCCGCGCCCTCTACGCACGCGCCAACGCTGTCTCCAGCCCGGCCATGCGCGACGAGCTGCTCGTCATCGCACAGCGCTCGGATTTCTCGCGCTGATCAGCCTGACGGCATAGATCCAACCCAGCCCCCACAGGGCACCGAACACCCAGCCGGCCAGCACGTCCGTGGTCCAGTGCGCACCTAAGTAGATCCGAGAGAATCCGATCAGCAGGGACGCGAGCACGGGAAACACGAGCAGTACCGGCCGATGCAGCCACGGAGTGGACGATCGCAGCATCACCGCGATCGCCACCGTGGCAAGCACCATCGACATCATCGCGTGGCCCGACGGAAACGAATGGCTCGCAATGTCGACCAGCCGCTCCGGAAGCGGTGGACGCTCCCGCGCGAACGCGAACTTCAGCGCATTCATCAGACCCCATCCGGTCAGCATCGCGCCTGCGATCACGACGGCATCCGATCTGCGTCCGACGCGGAGCAATGCAACGACGCCCACCGCGGACAGCAGAAACATCGACACCGTGTTGCCGAGCGTGGTGATGATCCAGAACATCGTCGTGACCCACCCGACTCGATGCCCGACCATCCAGTCCAGGATCACACCGTCAAACCCCACGAGGTCGCTCCCAACTCTCCGTGCAATGGACCGTTCCGTCGGCGGTCACCCACCACGGGAGTGTCCGCTCGCCGCTCACGTCACCGGACAGCCGCACCACGAGTTCGCGATGCACCACCACCCCGCCGGACGGCAGCGGCAATCCCATGACCGCACAGGCCGATACGGCTCCGGGTTCACGATCCCAGGAGCTGACCCGTCCCACTCCCAGCACTTCTCCGCTGATCGCCTCCGACGCCGACCTGATGTCGAGAACGTCGGCCAGTGCCGCAGCGGTAGCCATGTCCGAGAGCACGGCGACCTCCGGTGGTACCACGCTCGCCAGCCACGGGGCGTCGATCACCAGCGCATCCGACGCGTCCACGACTGCGCCGCCGAGCGTGCGGACACGATCCGGGGGATCGATGTCCGAGACCTCGATGCGCCGCTCCACCACAGCGGTGGCGATGAGCGTGTGGGTTCGCGCGATCACCGCAGGGGTCGGACTCCGCTGTGGATCCGACAGCGCTGCCAGCAGCACGCGAGCAGTATCGGCGCTGTCGCAGATCGACGCGCTGAGCACCGCCTGCAGTTCGTCGGCACGCGGATGATCCAGCGGATCGAGCAACCCGGCGAACGTCTCGTCCGACGGTGCCCGAAACGCAATCGGACGCGAACCATGCACTCGCGCATGGCGTCCGATCCACCACGCGGTGTAGCCGTCCCGATCGGCCAGTGCCGCACGGGTGCTCGGGTCGTCCAACAGTACGGTCAGAGCCTCGGACCAGCCATCCGATCGAACGAGGTCGAGATCGCGAACCGCCAAGAGTGTTTCCGGCTCCTCGGACAGCCCCGACCACCATGCCGACTCGTCGTCGAGATCGTGATCCGGCCCGGTCGGCAGTTCGTCACGCACCACCGAGAACCCCCACCCGACGCCCACTGCTCGCAGCGCCCGCTCACCGAACCTGGCCACCACCGCAGGCGCGAGCACACCGAACGGCGAATCCCGTATCAGCAGATCCGCCAACGGCGCTCCGGGAAGCAACAATTCGTCGGCGCTGCGCAATTCACCCTCGTCGTCTTCGAGGGGCAGACCGCCGAGCCAACCGGGTAGTTCGCTCGCCTCTGCCGCCAGCGCGAGCACGGCCGAGACCAGACCGTCGACCTCCTCGCTCTCGTCCCAGTCGAGATCGTCCAGCGCAGCCTCGAGCGCCGGGTCGGTGAGCAGCTCGGTCGCAGTCGACTCGCGGGCACCCAGACGCGACAGCAGCGGACTCACCGCTTCCGGGTGCACCAACCTGACCCAGGTGACCGCAGCCGAGGCGTCGGAGCCGATCACCGTCGTCCGCGGACCGGTCACCGTGCGACCGTCCGCGAGCGGAACAGGCAGCGCCGCAAGCTCTTCCGCAGCCACACCGTCGACAACAAGTGGGGTCAACGCGTCGAACAGTCGCCGCCACCAACTCGGCTCGCGATCGAGCCCACCGACCATCTCCGCCAGCCTCGCCAACCCGATCCGGTGCACACCCACTGCCGCGAGCGCAGACGCATGCCGTGCACCCGACAGTGATGCGTCGACCAGATCGGGTACGACACCTGTCAGTACCTCGGTGAGTTCCTCGGTGGCGTCGGCGACGACGTTCGCCCGCTCGGGCACCAGATCGCGTCCGTCGACACCGGGAAGCCATGGTGCGCAGGACAATCGACGAAACACGAGTTCACGCAGCGCAACGTCGACCTCGCTGCGAGCGAATCCGACCTCGGGCACGAACGACACCCTGGATGCGGCAGGCAGCGAGGCCACGAAGTCCACGTACCCGTGCGCTACCGCGTCGAACGAGACACCCGGCAACACGCGTCGCCGATCGGGTTGCATCGGTACATCGGCAATGACCAACGCGGGCAACGAGATCAGCTCGTCCGAGCGCGTCGGAGCGCGCAACACATCGGGCGCCGCGGGAACGGGCAGACCGTCGACGACCGGAGCGAGCCAGCGGGCGGCCGAGGTGGTGAACTGCCGCCAGGTTCGCGCGCCGATCGTGACCTCGGAGGAATGGTCGTCCAATTCGGTTCTGCTGCAGTCGATCACGACGCCGTCGATCTCGATGGAGTTCAACGCCTCCAGTTCGAGCAGCAGGTCGACGGCCTCGTCCACAAATCCTGCCGCGAAATAATCCGCCGCCACATCGGCTCGCAATGTCAACACGATCTCGGTGTCGAAGCCGTCGGCCGGCGAATCTGCGACCGGCCATGCGAGCCGCAGCACCGGCGCGCCGGTGTCAGGCAAGGGCATGCCTCGCTCGGTCATCGCCTCGAGCGTGCGCCGTGCGCTGAACGCCACGCCGCCGTTACGGGAGCGCACCTCGATCTCGTCGGACACCGAACGCACGGCGGTGAACCCGACCCCGAACTGTCCGACGCCAGGGTCCGTCGAGCCCTTGGCCGAGGCCCGCAACGCCGTGAGTGCATGCACACCCGAGACATCGAGCGCTGCACCGGTATTGGCGACATGCAGAGCACCGAACTCATCGGTCCACACGGCCAGCCGACCCGGCACGCCGGCGCGCTGCGCGGCGTCCGCCGCGTTCTGCGCCAGCTCGGTCAACAGACGATCGCGGTAACCCCCGCGCACCAGATCGGACTCGGACGCCGAATCCTCCCGTAGCCTGGTGGGAGAAGAGCCCCACGCCGCGAGAATCGACTCCCGCAGCGACTCGGTGTCGAACGGATCGATCAGCTCGGAGATGCCGAAGCTTCTTCCTGCGCAGCACGATCGGTGGTAGTCAACGCATCGTCGGCGACGGGTTCGGCCTCGTCGACCGCAACGACCTCGTCAGCCGGCTCTTCGGAGGCTGTCTCTTGTGGAGTCACCGACGCCTCCGGGGCAGCCTCGTCCGTGTCGGCCGTCTCGACGCCGTCGGTCGTCTCGGCAACAGCAGCAGGCTCGACCGGAGCGACCGGCGACGCGATGACGTCGAGTGCCGCGTCGTCGTACGGCTCGAATTGCGGCGATCCGGCTCCGGTGGGAAGTTCGGTGTCCGAATGCGCTCCGCAGCCGTACTCGGCGTGCACCACGTGTCCGTCGGCCGCGAATTCGTTGCCGCACACCCCGAATGCGGCGGACATGGACCCGGCGATGGGGAGGTAGAAGCCACACAGCCCGCAGGTCGACGGCGCAGCCTTGGCCATCTCGGTATCGGGCCCGAAGTCGCCGTCGTGCCAACGCTGGGCGGCGTCGAGGCGTCCTTCGAGGCTGATGACCTTGCTTCGGCCGAGGCCGATCTCGCCCGCCACCTCGTCGATGGCGGGGTCGCCGGATTCGACGTACCCGGGTACGAGCCGGGGATCGTCCTGGCGCGGAGACAGCAGATCGCCGGGTCCCAGGTCGCCGGGACGGATGCGCTCGTCCCAGGGCACCCAGGTCGGTGCCACGAGAGCGTCGGGGCCCGGGAGCAGAACCAGCTCACTGACCGTGGCGTGATCCGCGTCCTCCGGGGCGGCGACCACGACGGCCCACTGCCATCCGCGGTACCCCTCGAGATCGCTGGCGAACCGGTGCGTGGCCGCGCTGGCGTCTTCGGCGGTGACCCCGAGGTACTCGCCGATACCGCCCTCTCCCAGGTCGAGCAGAGCCTGCCGCGCGAGGTCCACGGCATCGGCCAAGACGGGGCGGATGGAATCGAGCTCTGGAGAAGATACGAAACTCACACATTCAGTTTGCCGCATCGACTCGGTGACGCCCAGTTCGGGCTGCCATCATGGGTGCAATGACCGTCCGTGCTCGCACCCACGCTGCCCTCGTGGCCTCGCTGCTGGCCGTGTCCGCCTGTTCGTCGACGACGCAGCCGACCCCGGTGACGTCCGACTCGGTTCCGGCACTGACCACCGAGATCCTGCGCGAATACGACCGTGGCAACGACGCATTCACTCAGGGCTTCGAGATCGACGGCGACGTGCTCTACGAGGGCACCGGATTGGAAGGCTCCTCGTTCGTCAGGCGGACGTCGCTCGAGACCATGACCGAACTCGATCGCGTGGATCTGCCGTCCGACCTGTTCGGCGAAGGCATCACCGTCGACGGCGACACGCTGTGGCAGATCACCTGGCAGGACGGTGTCGCGATCGCCCGAGACCAGGACACTCTGACAGAACGACGCCGAGTCAACTACGAGGGCGAAGGCTGGGGGCTGTGCACGCAGACGCCGGACAACCGCCTCGTCATGAGCGACGGCTCGTCCACCCTCACCTTCCGCGACCCCACGTCGTTCGAGGCCGAGGGCACCGTGAACGTCACACTCGACGGCAATCCGGTGGAGCGCCTCAACGAACTCGAATGCGCCGACGACGGATCGGTGTACGCCAACGTGTGGCAGACGTTCGACATCATGCGCATCGACCCCGAGACCGGCGCGGTGACGGCCGTCATCGACGGCACCCCACTGTGGGATTCGATGTCGGCCTCCCAACGAGGGGGTGCCGACGTGTTCAACGGCATCGCACAGATCCCCGGCACCGACCGGTTTCTCGTGACCGGCAAATACTGGCCCACGATCTTCGAGGTGCAATTCACCGATACCGCGCCGGTAGGACAGAATTGACACCGTGAACGATCCACGTCTCCCCCACACCCCACCGGGTGCGGACGACCCCGAAAAGGTTCACCCCGCAGGCTCCGCTCCTGACTCGAACGGTCACTCCGCAGGCTCCGCTCCTGACTCGAACGGTCACTCCGCAGGCTCCGCTCCTGACTCGAACGGTCACTCCGCAGGCTCCGCTCCTGCCCCACTCGAGCACCCCGGTCTGGCCAACTACCCGGCCGCAACTCCTGTGACCCCCCATGTTCCCAGCCGCCGCGAGCCGTTGCCGCCGTTGCACCCGCCGCGTACCGAACAGATCACCGCGGCACGCGGCAAGGCCGGCGCACGCAAGCCGCCGCCGATGCCCAAGAAGCTGACCGTCACCCGCGTCGCCGCCATGCGTGGACGCGAGCTGACCGGCAAGGGAATCGCATCGTTCCAGCGAGCCGCGAAGGCCGACGGTGCCGACAAGTCCGGTCTGACGGCACTCACCTACGCGACCATGGCGAACTTCGCATCGGATGCCGCCTTGGCGATCGCCCTGGCCAACACACTCTTCTTCTCTGCCGCCACCGGTGAGGACAAGACCAAGGTCGCGCTGTATCTCGTCATCACCATCGCGCCGTTCGCGTTGATCGCCCCGCTCATCGGTCCGCTGCTGGACCGATTGCAGCAGGGCCGACGCATCGCACTCGCCACGTCCTTCGGGTTGCGCACCGTGTTGGCGGTGGTGCTGGTGTTCAACTTCGACAGCTGGGTGTTGTATCCGGCCGCGCTCGGCATGCTCGTCCTGAGCAAGTCGTTCGCGGTGCTCAAGAGCGCGGTGACGCCGCGGGTACTGCCGCCGGAGATCGACCTGGTCCGCGTCAACTCACGTCTGACGGTGTTCGGTCTGCTCGGCGGCACCATCGCGGCCGGGGCGGTCGCCGGCGGCATCGCGTTCGTCGCGGGTTCGCCGGGCGCCCTGTGGTTCGTCGCCGCGATCACCGTGCTCGGTGCCTACCTGAGCATGCGCATTCCGTCCTGGGTGGAGATCACCGAGGGTGAAGTGCCCGCAACCTTGAGTTACCACGCCGATCAGCACGGTGATCGCGATTACGCCGGAAGCGGGGCTCCCACCGAGAACATCCGCCGCACGCCCCCGTCGCCCCCGGCGTCGGGCACCACCAAGAACCGCAGACAACCCTTGGGCCGGGCGGTCATCGTCGGGCTCTGGGGCAACGGCACCATCCGGATTCTCACCGGCTTCCTGACGCTCTACATCGCGTTCGTCGCCAAATCCCGTACCGAACACGAGCCGCTTCAGCAGGCCGCGATGCTCGGACTCGTCGGAGCCGCCGCCGGTCTCGGCAACTTCTCCGGCAACGCGCTCGGAGCCAGGATCAAGCTCGGCCGGCCGTCCCTGGTGGTTCTTCGCTGCACCCTCGCAGTCACAGTCGTGGCCGTCGTCGCCGCGGTCACCGACAGCCTGCTCACCGCAGCGGTGGCAGCGCTCGTCGCGTCGAGCGCCAGTGCACTCGCCAAGGTCTCCCTCGACGCGTCCCTGCAGGCCGATCTGCCGCCGGAATCGATCGCGTCGGGATTCGGCCGATCGGAAACCGTCATGCAGCTGTGCTGGGTCCTGGGCGGCACGCTCGGCGTGCTGCTCCCCACCGAGTACTGGCTCGGTTTCACCGTGGTCTCGGTGTTGCTTACGATCGGGCTCGTGCAGACATTCCTCACCTACCGCGGCAGATCACTTCTGCCCGGCTTCGGCGGCAACCGCCCCGACCACGTCGAACAAGAAGTGTCCGACGGTTCCTTCGGCGAAAACGTGACCAAGTGAATCTCGCTCCCCGCACCAAGAAGATCGCGGCCCTGGTCGCCGCAGGTCTACTCGTCGTCGCCGTTGCCTTCGTCGCGGTACTCGCGCTGCTGATTGGGAACGCGCCGGAGAAGGAACCGACCGTCTCCGCCTACGCCAACGGCCGAGCCGTCGACGTGGAGCCGTACCTGTACTGCGCCGTCAGCGACCCACTGTGCACCAATGTCGGAGAAACCACCGAAATCCAGGTCGGCAAGGCTCCGACGGTGCAGCTCTCGCTTCCCGAGGCCGTCTACTCGGCTCCGTGGGTGCTCGCCCTGGTCTACGGCGACGACAGCGGAAACGTCGTGGAGGACAGCGCGTTCAACGAACCGGGAACCAGGCTCAGCGTCACGGTGCCCACCACGGACGACAGTGGCCGAACCCTGCTCGGGATCGAAGTGCGTCTGCCCACCGGCATCATCGACACCGACACCAATCAGGAGGGCTTCGTCAGCCACGCCATCTGGTCGATCGGCACGCTGCCGTAGGTCGTTCCCGAGATCAGCTGTCGAGCTCGCGGGCGACGGCCCGGACCACCTCGGAGATGCGTTGCGCGATCTTGCGGTCCGGGTACTTGCCCTTGCGGAGCTCGGGCTGCACCGTCGCTTCGAGCAGCGTGATCATGTCCTCGACCATGCCGTGCAGCTCGTCGGGAGTGTGCTTGCGCTCGACGGGTTCGCGGCGGGTGCTGCCGGTGTTCTGACGCACCGACGGTGCCGGCTCGAGCACCTTCAGGCTCAACGCCTGCGGTCCGCGACGGCCTGCGGCCATCCCGAACTCGACTCGCTGACCGGCTTTGAGGCCCTCGACGCCCTCGGGCAGCGCCGAGGAACGCACGTAGACGTCCTCGCCTTCCTCCTGCGAGAGGAATCCGAATCCCTTGTCGACGTCGTACCACTTCACCTTGCCGGTCGGCACTGAGCTCACCCGTTCATCTGTTGCTGTGACAGTTGCGTTGTCCGTGGGACCGATGTTCGACCCGCACAAGTTTCGCGCCCCACGAGGACGTAGGACGCGAATACACCAGTCTAGCGCGGTGAGCCCGGATAGAGCATTCGAGTTGTTCACCGCACGGCGCTCTTCACAGCGTCGCGATTCGCACTACCGTGGTCGATGTGGACACAACGACCCGTAAGAGCAGCACCGCTCTGCTGCGCATCGCGCTGGCCCTGTTCGCGATCGGCCTCGTCGCCATCGTCGCGATCCTGATGTTTCCGATCTTCTCCGACGCGAAGCCCCCACTCGGGCTCTATCTGACGGCCATGTTCTCCGCGCCGACCGGCTTCGTGCTGGCGCTGGGCTACGCGCTGGCATCCGGACGAAGGGCGCGCTGACCATGCGGTTGATACTGAACGTCATCTGGCTGGTCTTCGGCGGCCTGTGGCTGGCACTGGGCTACTTCCTCGCCGGACTGCTGCTGTGCATCCTGATCGTGACCATTCCGTTCGGCATCGCGTCGTTCCGCATCGGCGTCTACGCGCTGTGGCCGTTCGGATCGACGATCGTCGACAAGCCGGGGTCCGGATCCGGTGCGCTCGTCGGAAACGTGCTGTGGCTGATTCTGGCCGGTTGGTGGCTGGCCCTGACTCACGTGGTCACCGCCGTCGCGATGGCGATCACCATCATCGGCATCCCGTTGGCGATCGCGAACCTGAAGATGATCCCCGTATCCCTGATGCCCCTCGGCAAGGACATCGTTGCCGTTCGGTGACCTCCGGAACCGGTTGCCGTCGATGTGACTTCCATCACATCACGCTCCGGTAACGGACAGGCAACGGACAGGGGTTCAATGCCCGGCACGTCCACTAGCTGGGCCGACTCGAGCGACCTGAAAGAGGTACAAAATGTGCTCTCGGCGACGCTCCGAAATCGACAGTTACCAAATAGTGACGTAAGGCGGGAATTTCAGTACGGTCAGCAGCGGCCGGAAAGTTCGGCCGAATTCCGGCCCGCAGCGCCAAACCTCGTCCCGCGGGAACCGGAACACCCTCGACGATCACCCAGGGGACGAGGACGGGGGACCCACGTCCCTCCACGGACAACCGGGAAGTTGTAGCGACTCACGAAGTCGCGCCGACTTCCCTTGGGGTGAAGCCCAATTGCCCACTCGCAGGAGTGTGTGAGACGGCCGGGCTACCTCTCAGCCCGAACCCGACAGCTGACCTCGCAGGCGCGTGTGGAGAGGATTTCAACTCGTATGAGCGGACGTCATCGCAAGCCGAGCACCACTGGCAAGACCGTCGCAAAGGTCGCAGTCACCGGAGCCATCATGGGCACCGCAAGCATCGCCTTCACCGGCACCGCGAACGCGGCACCGGATTCCGACTGGGACCGCCTCGCACAGTGTGAAGCCGGCGGCAACTGGGGCATCAACACCGGCAACGGCTACCAGGGTGGGTTGCAGTTCTCCCCCAGCACCTGGAACGCGCACGGCGGCCAGCAGTACGCGGCCACGGCCAACCAGGCCAGCCGTGAAGAGCAGATCGCAGTCGCAGAGAAGGTCCTCGACTCGCAGGGCTGGGGCGCATGGCCGTCCTGCTCCTCGAGCCTCGGCCTGAACAGCGCGCCCACCGAGCGCAGTGTTCCGGTCACCCCCAAGGCACCGGAAGCTCCCGCGTTGCCCGATCTGACGTCCATCCCGGCAGTCGACAACTCGGCCGAGGTCGTCGAGGGCATCGTCACCGCCGTCCAGAACCTCACCAACGATCCGCAGATCGCCTCGTTCGTGCAGAACGCGGCTCAGGGCATCCAGCTCGATCCTCAGATCGTCAACTTCTACCAGGCAAACAAGGCATTCCTGCCCCAGTAAGCGCCCGGAGACGGTTCAGCTCGTACGAAAGAAGCCCCCGACGGATTGTCGGGGGCTTCTTTCGTGCTCGAGGGCCGCGGCTAGCGATTGACCACGGTCACCGGATGGGCGTACGGAAGGTCTTCGACGGGCAGCGGGAACTCGGTGTCCTCGCCGAAGGGTGACAAGCCACCCGAGCGAGCGGACGAGAGTTCGGTCACCGCGTGGTCACCGCGAGCGGTTTCCGGCCAGCCTGGATCGACATAGGGCTTCTTCGACTTGTTCACCATGCGCCTATTTTGACACCTGCCCTGCGGCAAGCACCAGCCCAGGTCTCTAATCTGATAGACGATGACCGACACGACTGCGCACCGACACACCGATACGCCCCCGGATCTGCCTCGATGGATCGCAGCTCGCAGCGACGCCGAGCTGATCAGGGCCATGTCGCTGCGTCCGGATCTGACCGCGCCGCCGCCCGCATCCCTTGCCGTACTGGCCGGACGGGCCGAGCAGCGCCGATCGATCCTGCACACCGCGGACACCCTCGACACCCTCGCTCTGACGGTCCTCGAGATCCTCGCCATCGAAGAGGCGTACGAGCGGCCCGTCACCCGCGCCGCGCTGCTGGCCGTGGTCGCCAAACGCGCACCGGCCAAGAGCGTGGACAAGGCACTGTCCCAGCTGCGCGAACGCCTGCTGGTGTGGGGCGATGCAGCAGGCTTCCGCATCAGCGCCGCAGCGGCGGACGCGGTGCCGTGGCGCATCGGTCGCGCACTCGACCCGGTGGACAACCTCACCGAGGCCCACATCACCGCGGCCCTGGCCGAACTCGGTGACGGCGAACGCGGCCTTCTCGATACCCTCGCCAGATCGTCCCCCACCGGCCGCACCCGCGACGCCGCACCGGGCACGCCGCCGGACCGACCCGTCCAGAAGCTGCTCGCCGCAGGTCTGCTGATCTGGTTGGACGAACAAACCGTCGAGCTGCCCGTCCAAGTGGGCCAGATCCTGCGCGGCGAACCGATGTCGGACCCGCGCTCGCTCGCCGAACCCAAACTCGACACCAGCTCGTATTCGCTCGCCGACGTCGACGCCGCTGCCGCAGGAGAGGCACTGGAGCTGGGTCGGCACTGCGTCGCGGTGATCGAGGCACTGTCCGCTTCGCCTGCACCCGCCCTCAAGGCGGGCGGACTGGGAGTGCGCGAGCTCCGCAAGATCACCAAGGCCACCGGCCTCGACGACGATCGAGTGAGCGTTCTCGTCGAGTTGCTGGCCGCCGCCCACCTCATCTCGAGCGGAACACCGGACCCGGTTCCTGCGTCCGACAACGGCGACGACTACTGGGCCCCGACACCGGCGGTCGAGGCCTGGCTCACCGCCGCCCCGGCAGCGCGCTGGCACACCCTGGCCTCGGCCTGGCTCGAAGTTCCGCGGGCACCCTGGGTCATCGGAATGCGTGACCCCAACGACAAACCCATCGCCGCCCTGTCCGAGGAAGTCCGCTCTCCGGCCGCACCGCGGGATCGACGCATGATCCTGGAATTGCTCGCAGAACTCGGCAGTGGACACGCAGCGCAGCCCGCCGACTTCGCGCGCACCCTGGCCTGGCGTCGACCCCGGTGGTCCGGGCGCTTCGGCGTCACACCCGTCGGACATGTTCTCGCCGAAGCGACCGCTCTCGGCATCGTCGCTCGCGGGGCGATCTCGACCCCGGGCCGCTCCCTGCTGCACGACGGCAATGCCGAGGCAGACATGCGTGCTGCCCTGCCCGAGCCCATCGACTACGTCCTGGTGCAAGCCGACCTCACGTTGGTGGCGCCCGGCCCGCTCGAGCCGGACCTGCAGGATCGAATCGAACTGGTCGCCGACGTGGAATCCGCGGGCGCAGCCACGATGTACCGGATCAGCGACACCAGCCTGCGCCGCGCTCTCGATGTGGGACTGACCGCCTCCGAGCTGCACGCGTTGTTCGCCACCCACTCGAGAACGCCGGTGCCGCAGGCTCTGACCTACCTGATCGACGACGTGGCTCGTCGGCACGGCCGCCTGCGCGCAGGCGTCGCCGCGTCGTTCGTCAGGTGCGAGGACCCGGCACTGCTGGCCGAGGTGATGGCATCCCCGGCAGCCGAATCGTTGGCCCTGCGAGCGCTGGCTCCGACCGTCGCGATCTCACAGGCCCCGCTCGCCGAAGTACTGACGGTCCTGAGCGGAGCAGGATTCGCGCCTGCGGGCGAGGACTCGTCCGGCACCATCGTCGATCTGCGTGCCCGCGGGTCGAGGGTGTCGGCGCGGCGGCCACGCCAGGCGTTCCGCACTCCGGCCGTCCCCACCGAGGAACAGCTGGGTTCGTTGGTGCGCGGGATGCGCGCTGCCGACAGAGCGGCAGGCAACGGCGGCGCCGTGGTGCGCGCCGACGGGTCTCGGGCCAGCAGCACCGCGACGATGACGCTCCTGCAGACCGCGGCGAAGGTCAAACGGAGCGTGAGCATCGGCTACGTCGACGCCCAGGGCGTGGCGACCCATCGCATCGTCGATCCGATCAGCATCGGCGGTGGCCAACTCGACGCGTTCGACCCCGCCACCGGTGGGGTTCGGCGCTTCACCCTGCACCGGATCACCTCGGTCGCATTGGTCGAGTAGACCGGGCTCACGTGCACGCACGCCCCTACCTGTGGACAATGGAGAAGTTGCGCTCTTTCGGGCGCAGCAGATGTCTCTAGGAGGAACCGTGACCGACGGCCCGCTGATCGTCCAGTCCGACAAAACGCTGTTGCTCGAGGTCGATCACGAACTCGCGGGTGCAGCGCGGGCGGCCATCGCACCGTTCGCGGAGCTCGAACGTGCCCCCGAGCACGTGCACACCTATCGCATCACCCCGCTGGCACTGTGGAACGCCCGTGCCGCCGGCCACGACGCCGAACAGGTGGTCGACGCGCTGGTGAATTTCTCGCGTTACGCAGTGCCGCAGCCGCTGCTGGTCGACATCGTCGACACGATGGCACGCTACGGCCGGTTGCAGTTGGTCAAGAGCCCGGTGCACGGCCTGGTGCTGATCAGCCTGGACCGCGCGGTGCTCACAGAGGTGATGCGCCACAAGAAGATTGCGCCCATGCTCGGCGCGATGGTCGACGAGGACACGGTGATCGTGCATCCGAGCGAACGCGGCCACGTGAAGCAGATGTTGCTCAAGATCGGCTGGCCCGCCGAGGACCTCGCCGGCTACGTCGACGGCGAAGCTCACCCCATCGAGCTCGACACCGAGGGCGGCAACTGGACGCTGCGCGACTACCAGGAGATGGCAGCAGATTCCTTCTGGGCCGGCGGCTCGGGAGTCGTCGTACTGCCCTGCGGCGCAGGCAAGACGATGGTCGGCGCGGCCGCTATGGCCAGAGCCAAGGCCACCACGCTGATTCTGGTCACCAACACCGTCGCCGGTCGGCAGTGGAAGCGCGAACTCATTGCACGCACCTCGCTCACCGAGGAGGAGATCGGCGAGTATTCGGGCGAGCGCAAGGAGATTCGCCCTGTGACAATCGCCACGTACCAGGTGATCACGCGTCGTACCAAGGGTGAGTACAAGCACCTCGAACTCTTCGATTCCCGCGACTGGGGATTGGTGATCTACGACGAGGTGCATCTGCTCCCCGCGCCGGTGTTCCGCATGACAGCCGATCTGCAGTCGCGTCGACGCCTCGGCCTCACCGCGACGCTCGTCCGCGAGGACGGCCGCGAGGGCGACGTCTTCTCGCTGATCGGGCCCAAGCGCTACGACGCACCGTGGAAGGACATCGAGGCACAGGGCTGGATCGCGCCGGCCGAGTGCATCGAGGTTCGCGTCACCCTCACCGATGCCGAGCGCATGTCGTACGCCGTGGCCGAGCCCGAGGAGCGCTACAAGCTGTGCTCGACGGCGCACACGAAGATCGCCGTCGTGAAATCGATCCTCGCCAAACACCAAGATGCTCCGACGCTGGTCATCGGCGCCTACCTCGACCAGTTGAACGAGCTCGGTGAAGCGCTGAACGCTCCGGTCATTCAGGGCTCGACCAAGAACAAGGAACGTGAAGTGCTGTTCGACGCGTTCCGCAAGGGCGAGATCCAGACGCTCGTGGTGAGCAAGGTGGCGAACTTCTCGATCGACCTTCCGGAAGCCTCTGTGGCAGTCCAGGTTTCGGGAACGTTCGGCTCCAGGCAGGAAGAGGCTCAGCGCCTGGGCCGACTGCTCCGGCCGAAGCACGACGGTGGTCAGGCGCACTTCTACTCGGTGGTCTCCCGCGACACCCTCGACGCCGAGTACGCAGCCCACCGTCAGCGCTTCCTCGCCGAACAGGGCTACGCGTACCGCATCACCGACGCGGACGATCTGCTCGGTCCGGCGATCTGAGACTTCGGGTCGGCTCGGTGCCGTGCTAGGAATACCTGTGTGCGCAAGTTCGAGTTCCCTGTAGACGTAGCCCACGCGAAGTCGGTCAACGAGACGTTCACCGAGCTTCGCCGGTTGCGGGCATCCGCAGCGCTCACCGCCGTGTTCCTCATCGCACTGGGAGCGTGGTTCATCTGGATCGCCGCCCCGTGGTCGTACATCCTCGGCGCGGTGTTCCTGATCGCGGCGGCCACCTCGCTCTGGGTGATGCTGTGGGCACCCCGAAAGATGGGTTCCATCGAATCACAATATGGCGCAGGCGATCTGGTGCCGGCGGTGGTGGCCGAGAAGTTACCGGGTGGAGCGACGCTACTGGCCCTGGTCGACATCGCGAAGCCCGGGGTGGACGAGCCGCATTATGTGCTGATCACCCGCGTCGTACGGGCCCTGCCCGGACACGCCGTCGAGCGGGGCGCACAGGTTCCCGCGGTGTCGGTTCTCGCGGACCGTGGCCGAAACACCGGCGGGCGAGCGTGGCAGTTGGCCTCGGTGATGCCCATCGCCTGGGGAACCACCGATCCGGCGGTCATCGCACGCGCCACCCGGGAGATCACCGAGGGCGAGTGGGCGTTGTTGCACGCCAACATCGGCCTGTCGGAGAAGGTCCGCACGGCCAAGAACCAGCAGTTGCTCATCGACCCGGCGGATCTTCCCGACGACCTGCGCTAGAGCCTGCAGCGACCCACTAGGCCAGTGCGGCGATCACGTCCCGCTCGAAGAGTTCGATACCGGAGCGTTCGTAGGCCGCTTCGGGGAAATAGAAGATGCCGTACGTCATCCCTTGTTCCTGCAGTGCCGTCAGGTTCTCCACGATCTGCTCAGGAGTTCCCACTGCGGGCATGCCGCGGTACGCGGCGAGTGCGCTGTGGGCCTTCTCCGCACCCACGTACTCGGTCAGACGAGCCTCGAGGGCGCGCAGCTTGTCTTCCACCTCGGCCTCGGTCGCCGCGACGACGACGTTGTAGTTCGCCGAGCGGACGATGGCATCGAAGTCGGTACCCACTGCTGCGCAATGCTCGCGCAGCAGAGCGGATTTGGCGGCGAAACCGGCGGGGGTTCCGTCGAAGTTGGTGTAGTTCGCGTACTTCGCGGCGATCTTCAGAGTCACCTTCTCCCCGCCGCCCGCGATCCACAGCGGGATGCCTCCCTCCTGCAACGGCAGGGGCCGCACCACGGCACCGTCGATCTCGTAGTACTTTCCGTCCAGGAACACTTCTCCGGCCGTCCATGCCTGCTTGAAGATCTGCACGCCCTCGTCGAGCCTGCCCAATCGCTCTCCGGCAGAGGGGAACCCGTAGCCGTAGGCGCGGAACTCGTGCTCGTGCCAGCCGCCTCCGATGCCCATCTCGACGCGTCCTCCGGAGATGATGTCGACTGTGGCAGCAACTTTGGCGAGGTATGCCGGGTTACGGTACGACATCGCGGTGCACATCTGGCCGAGCCGGATTCGCGACGTGGTCGCGGCCAGAGCGGACATCAGCGACCAGGCCTCGTGCGTCGCCTCGTCGGTTGCGGTGGGAACGGTGTGGAAGTGGTCGTAGACCCACAAGGATTCCCACGGACCGGCCTCGGCAGCGAGCGCGTGATCGCGCATCGCACTCCAGTGCTGGGCAGGGTCGATGCCGACGAGATCGAGACGCCACCCCTGTGGCACGAACAATCCGAATCGCATGACAGGCACAGTACAGACGCAGGGCGAAAGACCGGTTGCGGTCTGTGAACTACGCTGCAGGAATGTCCGAGTTGTTCCCCTCGCGCACAGTGGCACGGTTGCGCCCGTTCGCGTCGACGATCTTCGCTGAGATGACCGCACTCGCCGTGGAGAAGAAGGCCGTCAACCTCGGGCAGGGCTTCCCCGACACCGACGGCCCACCAGCCATGCTCGAGACCGCGCGTGAGGCCATCGCGAGCGGCCTCAACCAGTACTCCCCCGGCCCCGGCATGCCGGTGCTTCGCGCGGCCATCGCCGACGACAGGGCCGCCCGATTCGGTCTGCGCTACGACCCCGATTCGCAGATACTCGTCACCGTCGGTGCCACCGAGGCGATCTCGGCGACACTTCTCGGCCTGATCGAGTCAGGTGACGACGTCCTGCTGATCGAACCGTTCTACGACTCCTACGCGGCCGCCATCGCACTCGCCGGTGCCACTCGAACCGCCGTGCCACTGGTGTCCGACGGCAACGGATGGACCGTCGACACCGACGCCCTCGAACGCGCCATCGGGCCCCGCACCCGCATGCTGATCGTCAATTCCCCGCACAACCCCACCGGCACGGTCTTCGACCGGGACACCATGATCCGCATCGCCGACATCGCGGTCACCCACGATCTGCTGGTCCTCACCGACGAGGTCTACGAGCACCTCACCTTCGACGGCACGGTGCACACGCCGATCGCGACACTGCCCGGGATGTTCGAGCGCACCGTCACGGTGTCGAGTGCCGCCAAAACCTTCAACGCCACCGGATGGAAGACGGGCTGGGCGCTGGGGCCTGCCGAATTGATCGACGCCGTCCGCGCGGCCAAACAGTTCATGACCTTCGTCGGCGGCACTCCCTTCCAACCGGCCGTCGCCTACGCGCTCGAGCACGAGCAGGCGTGGATAGCGCAGATGCGCGACGGCCTGCAACGCAAGCGAGACACACTCTCGGCCGCTCTGGCAGCGACAGGTGCCGATGTGAAGTACAGCGCAGGAACGTATTTCGTCTGTGCCGACATCGCACCGATCGGACGCGGTGACGCCTACGAGTTCTGCCGCTCCCTGCCGGATCTGGTGGGCGTCGCGGCGGTTCCGGTCACGGCGTTCGTCGACGAGCCGACTCCATGGAAGTCGTTGGTGCGCTTCGCTTTCTGCAAGCAGGACAAGGTTCTCGCCGACGCGGCCGAGAGGCTACGGAAGTTGTGACTGCGCAACCGACGATCCCGGCCTACTTCGTCAGGCAGGCCGTCGACCTCGCGACGAGGAGCGGGGTCGACCTGACCTACCCGCTGTCGATGGCCGGCATCGGATCCACCATCCTCGACAATCCGGCCGAGCGTCTGACCACCCGGCAGGTCACCGCATTCACCCAGGCGGTCTGGACGATGACCGGCGACGAACTGTTCGGTCTCGCTGCAGTACCGGTGCGGCGCGGCAGCTTTCGCGTGGTGTGCCAGACCCTCATACACACCGAGAACCTGCAGGCCGCACTGATTCGAATGTCCGAGACCATGCGGGTACTGATACCGGTACGCCCCATGACGATCGATCGAACCGAAGAATCCACGGTCCTGACGGTGCACGTCACACCCACCACCCACCTGAGCCCGGAAGGCAACGAACTCGCCGAGCGACTGCTGACCGACTTCCTGCTGATCCTGCTGCACCGATTCGCGGCGTGGCTCATCGGCAACCGGGTCAAGCTTCTGTCGGTGCAACTGCCCTACGCGCTGCCGGGCCCCGAGGCGGGAAAGATGTACGACGCCATCTTCGGAACCCACGTGGAGTTCGGAACCGAGCTCGCCACACTGGAATTCGACAGCGCGGTGATGCGGGCACCGATCGTGCAGACCGAGGCGACTCTGGCGGAGTATCTCGCGGAGTCGCCCAATCTGCTGTTCTCGTCCCGAGATTACGACAGCACTGCGTCGAGCCAGGTTCGCCGCGCCCTGGAAACCGGATTCAAAGGTGGCGCACCGGGAACCGACGAAATCGCGGCGATGCTGAACATCAGCCCGCCACACCTGCGCCGAATTCTTCGGCAGGAGGGCACCTCCATCAACCAACTGCGCGAAGAAGTGCTGCGCGATGCAGCCATCTCCGGACTGAGCCGCGGAGACAGCGTCGACGACATCTCGACCAGGTTGGGGTTCTCCGAGCCCAGCGCCTTCCGCCGAGCCTTCAAGCGATGGACCGGCCAGACCCCCGGCTCGTACCGTCTCAGCTGACGCAGAACTCGTTGCCCTCGGGATCGATCATGGTGATCCAGGCACTGGGGCCCTGATGTCCTCGATGCAGTACCGACGCGCCCCGTGCTTCCAGTTGTGTGACCACCGATTCACGCTCGTCGCCGACGCGAATGTCGAGGTGCAGCCGATTCTTCACCGATTTCGGCTCGGCCACCGACTGGAACAGCACCCGCGGGCTGCCGGGCGACTCGGGATCGGTGATTCCCGCGCCCGCCTGCCACACGAGAACACCCTCGAACGTGGTTGTGTCCTCCTCGCGCGCATGCCCCGCGGCGACCATCTCCCGAATGAAGTCCTCGTTGCTGGGTTCGGACTGCCAACCCAGCGTCTGCGCCCACCACTTCGCCAGCGCATGCGGGTTCGCACTGTCGACGACTACCTGAAATCGATATCCCATGACGGCACGCTACCGCCGTTCGCTGGAAATGGGAACACACGTTCGATACAGTGACGGTCATGTCGCTCGCCATGCAGGGCTCGTTGTTCGGTGACGCCGACGGTGGCGTCGGGTCGCTCGAGTCCGTCACCCGTCGCGAACTCACACTCGGGGCGTGGGTGGACGTTCGGCCGGGCTGGTTGTCCGATACCCACCTGTTCGATTCACTGGTGGACTCCGTCGATTGGCGGGCCGAGCGCAGGCAGATGTACGACCGCGTGGTCGATGTCCCGCGCCTGGTTCGGTTCTACGCCGAGCGCGAGCGGTGGCCCGACGCCGCACTCTACGACGCACGCGATGCCCTCGACGAGCACTACCGCGCCGAACTCGGAGAATCGTTCACCACCGCCGGACTGTGCTACTACCGCGACGGATCCGACAGCGTCGCCTGGCACGGGGACAACATCGGTCGCAGCGCTACCGAGGACACCATGGTTGCGATCGTATCCCTCGGTGCCTCACGGCAACTCATGCTCCGACCGCGCGGCGGTGGAACGTCGTTGAAGTTCACGCTCGGTCACGGCGACCTGGTGGTGATGGGTGGCTCGTGTCAACGAACCTGGGAACATGCCGTCCCCAAGTCCACCCGCGCGACCGGCCCACGCATCAGCGTGCAGTTCCGACCGCGCGGGGTCCGCTAGCGCGAGGCCCGGCGCTTCTCCACCGCGGCCGCAAGTGTGTCCAATTGCGTTGCCGTGGTGGCCCAGTCGAGGCACGCGTCGGTGATCGACTGCCCGTACAGCAGATCGTCACGGTGGCCCAGCTCGAGATCCTGACGCCCCGCGACCAGGAAGCTCTCGAGCATCAGACCGACGATGCCGTGTTCGCCTGCCGCGACCCGTGCTGCCACGTCGGTGACCACGTCGACCTGCTTGTTGTGGTCCTTGCGGCTGTTGCCGTGGCTGGCGTCGATGACGACTCGCTCCGGCAGACCCGACTTACGCAGGCGTGCAACGGTATCGGCGACCGATTCGGCATCGTAGTTCGGCCCGTCGACGCCGCCGCGCAGAATGACGTGACAGTCCGGGTTTCCTACGGTGCGGATCAGAGCCGCCTGGCCGTCGAGGTCGGTGCCGGGGAAGACGTGGCTCGCGGCGGCAGCACGGGTGCCGTCGACCGCGACCTGGATGTCGCCCTCGGTGGAGTTCTTGATCCCCACCGGCATCGACAACGCACTGCACAGCTGGCGATGCACCTGACTGGCCGCAGTCCGCGCACCGATGGCGCCGTAGCTGACCAGGTCTGCGATGTACTGCGGGGTGATCGGGTCGAGGAACTCGCACCCGACCGGCAGACCGAGCGCGGAAATATCGAGCAGCAGTTGACGTCCCACGCGCAGGCCGGCATTGATGTCGAAGCTGCCGTCGAGGTGCGGATCGTTGATCAATCCCTTCCACCCGAGCGTCGTCCTCGGCTTCTCGACGTAGACCCGCATGACGATGTGCAGTCGATCGCCCAGTTCGGACGCCTTGGCCGCGAGGCGTCGGGCGTAGTCGAGGGCAGCATCGGTGTCGTGCACCGAGCACGGGCCGACGACGACGATCAGTCGATCGTCACGGCCGTCCAGCACGTCGACCACGCCGGCGCGGCCGCTTCTGACGGTGGCAGAGATGGCGTCGTCCACTGCATGGTCGCGGCGAAGCACCGACGGAGCAACCAGCGGACTGATGCTGATGGTCCGCTGATCATCGAGAGGTGGGGTGTCGAGAGAGAGTGTCATGACGGGTCGTTCCTGTTCCCAGGCCGGCTCCTCATGCTCCACACGCACTTCGAGCCGGTCTGTATCCGGCTCGTGGGGTGGAGGGTCAGCGCATGGCGTCGCTGGCTGACCCACCCGGGGCCGGCCTGCTAAACCAGAAATACGTGCGCTGCATGAAAAGCACCGTAGCAGATTCGCCGTCGATGCATCTATGCTCGTCCCTGCAGTCGGTTCGCCAGGTGTCCATGAGGAGCCCCGAAGTTCACCACGGCGTCGAAGCGATGCGCGGCAGTTCCGGCGCATCGTGAGAGGGAACCCGGTGAGAATCCGGGACTGTCCCGCAGCGGTATGCAGGAACGACCGCCGTCACCACAAGCACTGAAGAAGCCTCTTCGGGAAGCGACGGCCAGTAGGAGTGGGCTTCTCGTCCACGCGCCCGCGAGTCCGAATACCTGCCGTCTGTGCTGCGCACGCCGTGCGCAGCGGTTCACCGCCTCGTGGAATGGGCGCGTAACCCTGGTTCGGCTGCTCGTGGGGCTCTCCGGGATGTGCGCGTCCGAGAAGGCGGTGCACCGTCGATGCAGCAGTCACCTGGAGACCAACCGTGAGTATCGAATTCACTGCCACCGTGCTCGGCTCGGCCCGTATCGGACCGAACCGAGAACTGAAGAAAGCCGTCGAAAACTACTGGGCCGGAGGGCTCGACGCCGTCGGACTCGAAGCCGTCGCGCGGACATTGCGCGAGAACACCTGGCGAGAACTCGCTGCCGCCGGAGTCGATTCCGTTCCGGTGAACACCTTTTCGTACTACGACCACATGCTCGACACAGCTGTGCTTCTCGGAGCGCTGCCACCGCGAGTGACGGGACTGGGCACCGAGCTGGACCGGTACTTCGCGGCAGCCCGCGGCACCGACACCGTCGCACCGCTCGAGATGACCAAGTGGTTCGACACCAACTACCACTATCTCGTCCCGGAGATCTCCCCCGACACCACCTTCTCCCTGCACTCGGAGAAGGTAGTGGACGATGTGAAGGAGGCTGTAGCACTCGGCATTTCGGCCCGACCGGTGATCATCGGACCGATCACGTTCCTGCTCCTGTCCAAGGCAGTCGGCGGCAGCGCCCCTCTGCTGGACCGCCTCGACGAGATCCTGCCGCTGTATGCGGAGCTGCTGACGACACTCGCCGATGCCGGAGCCGAGTGGGTCCAGATCGACGAACCTGCGCTCGTGGCCGATCGCACCCAGAGCGAGATCGAGTCCGCGAAGAAGGCCTACGACTTTCTGAGCGCAGTGTCGACCAGGCCTGCCATAGTGCTGGCGTCGTACTTCGGTGACCTCGGCGCTGCGCTGCCCGTGCTCGCATCGACCGGAGTCGAGGGATTCTCGATCGATCTGACGGTGCCGGGCACCGTCGAGCAGATTGCCGTGGTACCTGCGCTGGCGGGCAAGCACATAGTCGCGGGCATCGTGGACGGGCGCAACATCTGGCGGACGGATCTCGACAAGGCACTGGCAACGTTGGCGAGCCTGTTGGGTAGTGCAGGCTCGCTTGCGGTGTCGAGTTCGTGCTCGCTGCTGCATGTTCCGTACACCCTCGACGCAGAGACCGACATCGTCGATCCGCTCCGATCCTGGTTGGCGTTCGGTGCCGAGAAAGTCGCCGAGGTGACACTCCTCGCCCGAGCGCTGCGAGACGGGACCGAATCGGTGTCGTCCGAGCTCGAGCAGGCCCGCAATGCGCTCGAGACCCGTCGTACCGACCCGCGCCTGCACGACTCGGAAATCCGAGCACGCATGGAGGCGGGTGTCTCCGTCGACCGCACCCCGGCCGAGGAACGTCGTCGAGCACAGGCCGTGCGGCTGGACCTGCCGTCGTTGCCGACGACCACCATCGGCTCGTATCCACAGACGACGCAGATACGACGTGCTCGGGCAGCGCTGCGAACCGGCGCGATCGACGATGCCGAGTACGCATCCCGGATGCGGTCCGAGATCGCCGATGTCGTTGCACTGCAGGACAAGATCGGACTCGACGTGCTGGTGCACGGCGAGCCCGAGCGAAACGACATGGTGCAGTATTTCGCCGAACGACTCAGCGGCTTCGCAGCGACGTCGAACGGCTGGGTCCAGTCGTACGGAACTCGATGCGTTCGGCCGCCGATTCTGTACGGCGACGTCTCGCGTCCCGAGCCCATGACCGTGCAGTGGTCGGAGTATGCCCAGTCCCTCACCGACAAGCCGGTCAAAGGCATGCTGACCGGCCCGGTGACGATTCTGGCGTGGTCGTTCGTCCGAGACGACCGACCGTTGGAAGAGTCCGCAGCCCAGATCGCACTGGCGATTCGGGACGAGACGATCGATCTGGAGGCAGCGGGCATACGCATCGTCCAGGTGGACGAACCTGCCCTTCGCGAACTGCTACCGCTGCGTGCGAAAGATACAGCGGCGTACCTGGAATGGGCAGTGCGGTCGTTCAAGATCTCGACCTCCGGTGTCGCCGACGACACGCAGATTCACACGCATCTGTGCTACTCGGAATTCGGTGAGATCATCGACGCGATCGTCGCCCTGGACGCGGACGTGACGTCGATCGAGGCGGCCCGCTCACACATGGAGGTACTCGACGATCTGAACTCCGTCGGCTTCGACCTCGGCGTCGGCCCCGGCGTGTACGACATCCACTCACCGCGGGTGCCCAGTTGCGAAGAGATCACCGAGTCACTGCAGGCGGCACTGAAAGCGGTTCCCGCCGAACGACTCTGGGTCAATCCCGACTGCGGGCTCAAGACCCGCGGGCCGGCCGAGGTGGAACGGTCACTGACGAACATGGTGCGGGCGGCGGCCGCGCTGCGCTGACACCGGGTGAGCGGAACCTCGACCCCTGCTACGAAGTTCCGCTCACCTGCGTCGCCGGATACAGGCTAGGCTTACCTGCCTACGTCCGACTGTGAAAGAGAACGAAGTGAAACGTCTACTCCTGGCCACCACGATCGTCGCGGTCACCGCACTGACCACCGTTGCCTGCGGCGGCACCGCCGAGCAGACGGCCACTCCCTCCACCAGCGCTGCGTCCGGAACCGACAACGCCACCTCGGACGCTCCCGGCCCCACCGGCATCCCCGACGGCATGGGTTCGGGTGCCGCGGACGGAGTGTTCCCCCGCACGGTCGGCCACTTCGGCGGCTCCACCGAGATTCCCGCCGAACCGAAGAAGATCGTCGTCATCGCCACCGGTCAGCTCGACGCAGCCCTCACTCTGGGCGTCGTACCCACCGGAGTCGCCTACGGAGACGGTGCCGCTCTGGTCCCGGACTACATCAGCTTCTCGTTTCCGCAGTACGCGGACCGGATGGACCGGTTCGTCGACGTCGGCAACCGGCAAGAGGTCGACATCGAGGCCATCGCCGCCATCGAACCGGATCTCATCCTGGCGAACGAGGCCGGCTCCGAGGACATCTACTCGACGCTGTCGACCATCGCGCCGACCGTACTCACCGAGGGCACCGGAGTGAACTGGAAACAGGACTTCCTGCTTCTCGCCGACGCGTTGGGCCGCACCGAGCAAGCACAGAGCTTCGTCGACACCTTCGCCTCCGATGCTGCGGCACTGGGTGATTCGTTCGCGAGCGGTGGCGCACCCACGGTCTCGTTCGTCCGCTTCACCGCCGACCGGGCACGCGTGTTCGGCATCCCGTCGTTCGCGGGCTACATCGCCTGGGACGCCGGACTGGCCCGACCGGAAAGCCAGCAATTCGACAAGACCTCGCAGGACTTCAGCGAGGAAGAAATCCAACTGGCGAACGCGGACTGGGTGTTCGTCTCCAGCCAGGACGCCGAAGCCGACTCGAGCGCCGCGTCGTACACCACCAACCCGCTGTGGACCGGAATGAGCGCGGCCACCGAGAACCACATCGTCCGAGTCGACGACGACCCGTGGTACCTCAACGCAGGCCCGACGGCGGCAACCATCGTGCTCGACGGCCTGAAGAACGCGCTGCAGAACTGACCCCGACGTGCGCGGAACCTCGTAGCAGGCTACGAGGTTCCGCTCACATCGGACAGGTAGGTTGCGCACAACTCAACCGTGCACTACCGTTCATGAAGTGACCAACGAACTCGCACTCGACCGTCAGGTGTGTTTCGCGTTGTATTCCGCTTCGCGGGCTACCACCGCGGTGTACCGCCCGATGCTCGACGAACTCGGAGTCACGTACCCGCAGTACCTCGTACTGCTGGTGCTGTGGGAGAAGGACGGCCGCGGCGTCAAGGACATCTGCGCCGAACTCGATCTCGACACCGGCACTCTGTCCCCGATGCTCAAGCGGCTCGAAGGTCTCGGATTCATCGAGCGCCGACGCCTGAGCACCGACGAACGCCGCGTCGAGATCCACCTCACCGAGGCCGGAAGTGCCATGCGCACCAAGGCACTCGACATTCCACGCAAGCTCGCCGAGAAGACCGGCATGAACGTCGACGATCTCGTCAAGCTCAAGGAGTCGCTCGACGCATTGACGAGCGCTCTGCATCACACCGATTCCGGCAAGACAGAAGGAGCATCATGAAGACCATCTACACCGCCGAGGCACTGGCCACCGGTGAAGGCCGCAACGGCCACGCCCGCACGTCCGACGGACGCCTCGATCTCGATCTCGCCATCCCAGAGGCCATGGGCGGCAGCGGCAACGGCACCAACCCCGAGCAGCTCTTCGCCGCCGGCTACGCCGCATGCTTCCACTCCGCACTGCAGATGGTGGCACGTCAGGACAAGGCCGACGTCACCGATTCGGCCGTCGGCGCTCGTGTCGACATCGGCCCCAACGACGCAGGCGGCTTCCAGCTCGCCGTCACCCTCGAGGTGACGCTGCCGAACCTGAGCCGCGAGAACGCACAGGCATTGGCCGACAAGGCCCACCAGGTGTGCCCGTACTCCAACGCCACCCGCGGCAACATCGACGTCACCGTCACGGTCACCGAAGACGAGTAGGGAGACACCATGAAGGCACACGAAATTCACCTCGCGTCCCGCCCACAAGGCTGGCCGACGGAGGACAACTTTCGCGCGGAGGTCGTCGATCTCCCGGAGCTCGCCGACGGGCAGATCCTCGTCCGCAACATCGTGATGTCGGTCGATCCGTACATGCGCGGCCGGATGAACGACGTCAAGTCGTACGTCCCACCGTTCCAGCTCGACGCTCCGCTCGACGGCGGCGCAGTCGGCGAGGTCGTCGAGTCCAAGGCCGAGGGCTTCGCTGTCGGCGACGCCGTTCTGCACGGCAAGGGGTGGCGCGATCTCGCCGTCGTCCCGGCGAAGGGCGCAAGCAAGGTCGACCTCGACGCCGCGAAGGCCTCGGCATACCTCAGCGCACTCGGAATGACCGGCACGACGGCGTACGCAGGCCTGACCGACGTCGCGTCGTTCAGGGAAGGCGACGTCGTGTTCGTGTCCGGTGCAGCCGGTGCCGTCGGATCGCTCGTCGGCCAGATCGCCAAGGCACTCGGCGCATCTCGGGTCATCGGCAGTGCGGGCTCACCCGCCAAGGTGGCTCGCTTGCTCGAGCTCGGTTTCGACGCGGCATTCGATTACCACGACGGCCCGGTTGCCGAGCAGCTCCGCAAGGCGGCACCCGACGGCATCGATGTGTACTTCGACAACGTCGGCGGCGAGCATCTCGAAGCTGCCATCGGTTCGATGAACAAGTACGGCCGAATTGCCATGTGCGGAGCCATCGCTCAGTACAACTCCACCGAGCCGACGCCCGCGCCGCGCAATCTCGCGCTGGCCATCGGCAAGGAACTGACGCTCAAGGGTTTCATCGTCGGCTCCTACGCGCACCTCACCGAGGAATTCCGCACGAAGATGACCCAGTGGTTGGACAGTGGCGCAATCGAATTCGACGAGACAGTCGTCGACGGTCTGGAGAACGCTCCGTCGGCGTTCATCGGACTGATGAAGGGTGAGAACACCGGCAAGATGGTCGTCACCATCTGAGTCGGACCCGAAAGGTTCTACCGCAGTCCACACCCCGGTCGGAATTTCCGACCGGGGTGTTTCCATGCTCGAGCGGTTAGAGTCGATGCATGCCCGCCGCTCCCCTGCCGTTGCGCGACGGTCTCGACCCCACCCGGGTGCGAATGCCGGACAAGGCAACCGGGGTGACCGTGCTCGAGCATCTACGCGCCCGGTTCCCCCAGGACGCAGCCAGGCTGACCGAGAAGGTCGCCGGCGGCGAGATCGTCGACGCGGCAGGCGTACCCATCGATTCGACGACGGTCGCGAAACCGCGATCGGACATCTATCTCTACCGCGATCCGCCGGTGGAGCCGACGGTGCCGTTCTCCCTCGACGTCCTTCACCAGGACGAAAACCTGCTCGTCGTCGACAAGCCGCACTTTCTGGCCACCACCCCACGCGGTGCCTACGTCGCGCGATCTGCCCTCGTCCTGCTCCGACGCCGGTTCGACCTGCCCGAGCTGAGTCCGGCGCATCGCCTGGACCGCCTCACCGCCGGCGTTCTGGTGTTCACCGTCAGGCAGCAGGCTCGGCGGCCGTACCAGGAGTTGTTCACTCAACGCGCGATCACCAAGCAGTACGACGCCATCGCCCCACTCGCCCAGGACATGGACTTTCCGCTGACCGTACGCAGCCGAATCATCAAGGAACGCGGCGTCCTTCAGGCTCGTGAGGTACCCGGCGAGCCCAACGCGGACACTTTCGTAGAACTCGTCGACACGCTCGGAACCCACGGCCTGTACCGATTGCATCCTCGAACCGGAAAGACCCACCAACTTCGAGTTCACATGTGCTCGTTGGGAATTCCGATCGTCGGCGACAATTTCTACCCGGCGTTCCGCGATGTCGCCGACGACGATTACTCCGACCCCCTCCGCCTGTTGGCCCGTTCGATCGAGTTCGTCGATCCGCTCAGCGGCCTGGTTCGACGGTTCGAGAGCGATCGGAGTCTCGAACCACCTGCGATGCAGCAGATTCGGCCGTGACGTCGGCGATCTCGGCGGTACGCACCGTGATGCGATGCGAGATGACTGCGAGCGCGAACAATCCGATCGCAACGTTGACCAGCGCGGCAAATCCTTCCTGAGCGAAGTCCACGAGAGCGTTGAGCAAAGTGAATATCAACGCGGACACTCGGAGGATGCGCAAAGGCCAGAGCGGGCCTTCCGGGCGCAACCGCAGCATCGCCGGCAGCGCCGTGGCGAAGGTGAGGCAGGCACTGACGAACAGGATCCCGCTGGCAATTCCCATGCCGTCGATGTCGATCGACAGATCGCGCCGATCGATGTCCAGGTCCCCGATCACGAGTTCGACGATTCCGAACACCACTCCGGCCCCGGAGAGCAGAACCAGTCCCCAGCCGACGACGGGAATCCACCGAGGGCTGGTGAAGAAGGCGGGGATCAGCCGGGGAACGAAGTTCCACAGCGAGTGAGTCCGCGACGTCGACGAACGACAGCGACCGAGCAACAGTCTGATCCCGGCCACGGTGTCCGCGTCGGCCCCCTCTGCCTCGGCGCGCGCGAGCATCCGTAACGCCCAGTCGCGCCGATGCTCGGGCAGTCCGTGCGCGACGCCGTCGGCGGCGATCGCAGCCGCATTGGCCAGAGATTCGTCGACCGAGGGCCGGCGGAACTCCCGGACGATCCTGCTGAACACCAACAGCAGGACCACCAGGACGTACATGATCTCCGACGAGGGTCCGTAGAAATAGTCGTTGTCCTTGGTGACGAATTTGCCGACTTCGTCGAGGAACAACCCGAATCCGATCCCACCGAGCAGCACCGTGAACACCCGAACGCCGAACCCGATGAACATCCACCCGATCAGCAGCGCGAGCATCATCGCCGCTCCGCCGTACAGGGCATGAGCGATGTGCAGCGACTTTCCCCCTACCTGGGGATAGTGGGTCAGCTCCAGGTATGCCCTGGTGATCAGAATGGTCGCGATGGCCACGACCATGAATGCCTCGGATGCGGGGCTGCCGTAGGCATCGCGAATCATGCCACTGCGGTATGTGGTCCCCGAACGACCCGTCATCGATCGATTATGTGCCGCCTGCCGTCGCCCGCGGGCCGTTTTCGCGGGCCGTTTTCGCCCCTCGATGTTTCCTGGGTTGACAAACCTCGTTGCCGAAACTGCAATGGAGTCATGGACGACACGAACAAGGGTCTGGACGAGGTCATCGCAGGCCTCGGTCCCCGCCTCAAGCGCATCAGGATGGAGAAGAACACCACCCTGGCATCACTGTCGGACACCACGGGAATTTCGATCAGCACACTGTCACGGCTCGAGTCCGGTGACCGCAAGCCCAGCCTCGAATTGCTGTGGCCCATCGCTCGCGCCCATCAGATGAAACTCGACGATCTGGTGACTGCGCCTCCCGTGGCGGACCCTCGGGTGCGCACCACGGCCACCGTTCGCGAACATGTGACGATCCTTCACCTGACGCTGCGTCCCGGCGGCCTACAGGCGTACAAGCTCCTGATCCGCCCGGAGAGCTCGGAGCCACGCCCCCGAACCCACGAGGGGTACGAGTGGTTCTACGTCCTCGACGGCACCCTTCGCCTCATTCTCGGCGAGCACGATCTGACGATGAAGGCCGGTGAGGCAGCAGAATTCGACACTCGTGTGCCGCACTGGTTCGGCGCCGTCGGAAACCGGCCGGTCGAGCTTCTGAGCCTGTTCGGACCCCAGGGCGAGCGGATGCACGTGCGGGCGAAACCGACGGTATGAAATGTCATGTCCGTGTGAGACAGTGAAGCCCGCTCGACCCAAGGAACCGCTTCGGTCATCCGCACCGACCACACCATCTCGAGGAAAATGATGACCGACAGACTGCCCGAATCGCCTGCATCTCGCACTCACGTGGACATCGCAACCGGCGTGCTCATCGGGATCCACGGCGGCTCCGTCGCCGACGCCATCGACGAGCTGTTCACGACCGCGAGGAATCACCGGGTCAGTCTGTTCGAGCTCTCTCGCACACTCATCACCGTCGCGGAGGGCCGCGACATCGAGCGATCCTCCGCAACCGATGCGGTGTACGAGGTGTGGGGCTCGGCACTCGGCCGTCGAGGCGCGGAGACGACCTTCGGTATGGTCACCGATTCCGCAGCTGTCTGATCGACCCTGGGGCGTCAGCCGCGAACGGATGGATCGCTGCGTAGCTCGGGAAAGCGCGCCGTCATCGCATCGATGTGTCGGTACATTTCGTACAGCTCGGTCCGGAGCGCCGACGCCTCGGACTCGAATGCTCGGGCACGGGATTCGGCGCGATCCGCGCGAGCTCGAAATGCCTTGGACTGCGCCAGTTCGATGGAGGCCGAACACATCGAGACG
>NZ_NOZF01000195.1:0-4529 GCF_002258565.1 Rhodococcus sp. 05-2254-6 | reverse complement strand
GCCGACGCCTCGGACTCGAATGCTCGGGCACGGGATTCGGCGCGATCCGCGCGAGCTCGAAATGCCTTGGACTGCGCCAGTTCGATGGAGGCCGAACACGTCTCGATGTGTTCGGCCAGTCCTCTCGCGAACACCTTTGCCTGCTCGAGGTTGACGGCATAGTTGTCGTCTCGCGGAGCCGGTGACGCCGCGCCGTTCGCTGTGCCCATGGAACTCGTCACCCTCGATCGTCGGCCGGAAATTCTTTCGCGACTCTACGCTCGGCGTCGAATGCTTCGTTCGTGAACCGGTGTCAGCCGAAGACGAGCGCCAGGACCACGGACGCCGAGGTGGCGGCGATAGCGATCACGATGGTCGCCGCTATGGCTCGCTGTCGCACCGTGCGGTAGCTCGCCCCCGCACGAGCACCGGCGAAATCGTCATCGTCGGCATCGAGATCGGAGTCGTAGAAGTCGTCCGAGTTCAGCCCGTCCTCGTCGAAATAGACGACGTCTCGCGGCGGCACCCACTGTTGCCCGTTGGCTTCGATCGCGGCCCCGAGCCGTTCGAGCCGAATCCGCGCACGGGTGGGGTACCAATCGGAGGGCGCGTGGATCGGTAGGGCCCGCGCCATCATCAGGGGCGATCTGTACTGCTTCTCCAGCGCGGCGAACGCAGCGGACGCCGTCGGATCGTCGTCGGACTTGTCGGTGAGAAACCATGCCGCTCCGGCCGCCGCACGATCGCCGAGTACCAGATACGTGTACGCGAGCAATTCGAGAATGCCGGGCGACGTCGGGTTTCGGACCAATGCGCCGACCAGTCGATCCCTGGCAGCGATGCTGTCTCCGCGCGCCAGATCCTCCTGCGCTCGATCGATCACGTCCACGCGTCGACAATAACTCGTGGACGCGAAAAAGCCCCTGCCGGAGTACCGGAAGGGGCTTTCATCGTGTTTGTCGATACATGTGCTCGTCGATCCACATCGTGGTGGCCAGGGCCGGGATCGAACCGGCGACCTTCCGCTTTTCAGGCGGACGCTCGTACCAACTGAGCTACCTGGCCGGGCGGCACCGGTACTACAATGCCATCGCAATGCCGATACTCTCGTATCGATGTTGCGACCCTGACGGGACTCGAACCCGCGACCTCCGCCGTGACAGGGCGGCGCGCTAACCAACTGCGCCACAGGGCCTTGCTGTTGTTGCCGCGCTATTTCTAGCGTAGAAACTCTCCGAACTGCAAATCCGCATCTCGCGGAGAGCGAGACGAAGAATGCTGTACTGCCGACCGGGTTGTCAAACCGATCTCTTCCTACGTACCCCCTACGGGATTCGAACCCGCGCTACCGCCTTGAAAGGGCGGCGTCCTAGGCCGCTAGACGAAGGGGGCCCGCCGAACTGCTTCGACGTTACCCTCAACGGCGTTCCGTTGGGAGCTGGGATAGCTTAGGACACTTTCGCTGTAAATCTCAAACCGGCAGGTCAGAGGCGGTTTTTGCGCAGTTTTCACTGTAGTGATCCCACCCGTGCAGTTTGAACTCGGCGAGCCAACGCTCCGACGCCATCGCAAGCAGCACGACCTCGACGGATTCTTCGAACCGCTCGCGCAGATCAGCGTTGTCGGCCACCAGATCCGACATGTAGCGCTGACCCGCCATCGACGCGGCGAGCACTCGCACGAACTTGGTCGCGTCGAACTCCGGCTTCAGGTCACCCATCGCCAGCGCACGCTCGGCCTGCGCGAGCCCCTGAGCGCCCCAGACTCGACCGCCGCCCGAATGAACCTCCGCGTAGAACTCCGGCTCGACTATCAGTCGGAACTCCGCGCGCACGATCACATCGTTCTGGAAGTTCTGCGCGATGTCGTCCACGATCCCACGGATGACGTAGAACGGATGCGCAGTGGTGTCGGCCCACTTCTCCGTGATGGCGACGTACCGATCCAGTCCGGCAGCGAGCACAGCTCGGGCCAGATCTTCCTTGGACTGGAAATGGAAATACATCGCGCCCTTGGTGGCATTGGAGCCCTCCAAGATGGTGTTGACGGATGCAGCTGCGTATCCGCGTTTGGCGAATTCCGCCGCCGCCGCCTCCACAATGGCCGCCCGGGTCCGCCGTGCGCGCTCTTGTTGTGCCATGTATTCCGTGCCTCCGAGCCCCAAGCGCCCTGCGTATCCGCAGGTAGTACAGATAGAGAGTACTTCACCCGAACGACATGCGAGTCGACTCACCTACGGTTCGCTTCGACACATACACCCGACAGAAAAATCGGTTAGGCAACCGAAACAAGCCGAATGGTATGATCTGCGCGGCTCGAGTGCGCTGCAGGGGGTGCGCACTCGAGCCGCACTTCTGCACCCCTCCCCGCGCCGAACCACACGCCGACCCCGTCGCTTTCGGCGGTGCTCGAGACACCGTCCGTTCCCCGCGAACCGAACGGTCGACGCGTCGCCCACGCCGCTCCAGGAGCACGGGACAACTTTCGGTTGAAATCCGAATTACATTTCACGGGAACGGATCTCGAGCGCCAACTGCTTCGCCTTGCTCGTTAGCATTTCAAATCTACTGCCCACCAAACGAATACGTCGTCGGTACCGAGCGCGTTCGGTCAAATCGATTGCACGATAGTCGATATGAGAAAGACCGCTCGGTAACGTTTTCGACACGTTCACGGTCTTCGACCGAGCTCGCGCCCGCGCTGACTTACTGTGAAATACACCACAGGGGGAGATCGGCCGATCCGAGACGAGTGAATGCCATGAAGGTGTCGATCTGCGCATTTCGTTCCATCACGACAGTGATCGCGGTGGCCGTGCTCACGCTCTCGACGACCGGAACGGCGACCGCAGACCCTCTGGCCAACTTCGTGGCACCCGTCGCCGATCCAGCGCTCTACCTACCCACCCCACTGGGCGAGCCCTGGTTCGATCCGCCCGCAGGCTACGAACAACGACCTCCCGGGTCGGTGCTGGCAACCCGACAGGTGACCGTCGGGCCGCTGTTCACGCCTGTCACGTCGACGCAGATCCTGTTTCGTACCAACGACTCCAAGGACCGGCCCGTTGCTGCGGCCACCACCGTGATCGTGCCGATCGCACCGTGGACCGGGCCCGGAAGCCGGCCCGTCGTTGCGTACAACATGGCCATCAACTCACTCGGCAACACGTGCGCACCGTCCTGGCTGCTCCCGCGCGGGTTGGCCCGGGAGATTCCGGCAGTGCAGGCCTTCCTGGCCAAGAACTACGCCGTCGTCGTCACCGATCACGAGGGGCCACGGCAGGCATACGCCGCCGGGCGCATGGCCGCGCACGCGGTACTCGATGCCCTCCGAGCGATGGTCCGGCTACCCGAGCTCGGTTTGCCCGCGTCGTCTCCCATCGCTGTCACGGGATATTCGGGTGGGGCGATCGCCACAGGATGGGCCGCGCAAGTGGCCCCCTCGTACGCGCCCGACGTCAACCTGGTCGGCGCGGCGTTCGGTGGTCCGCCGACCGATTACCGGATTCTGCTGACGTCGATGAACGGAACTGCGGCATCGACGCTTTTCCTGTCCGCAGCGCTCGGAGTGGCCCGCGAGTACCCCGAACTGTTCTCGCTGATGAACGCCAACGGACTGCGCCTGGCCACCGTCGCCAAGGACATGTGCGTCAGCCTGCTCGCCCCCGGTGGACTGGTGGCCCCGATCCCCGCGCAGGCGCTCTCGGACATCCCCGACGTCGACCGCACCGAGATCGCCGAGCGCGTCATCGCCGCGACCCGCCTCGGCGGCGACCTCGCCCCCACCATCCCCACGATGATCTACCAGGGACAACAGGAGTTCTGGATCCCACGACAGGGAGCCGAGACCCTCTACGACGAGTGGTGCGCGCAGGGTGCGAACGTCCGACTCGAGGAGTATCTCGGCGAGCACCTGATCGTCGCGTTCAGCGGCATCCCGGGCGCGTACGCCTGGATCGACGACCGACTGGCCGGCATTCCGGTACCGAGCGGATGCAGCAGCTTCGGACGCTGACCCCGGTCGACACCACTGCCGGGGGTACTGCCCGTCGGCACCGCGCGGCCCATTACACTTTCGAGCCGCGCCCCTATAGCTCAGTTGGTAGAGCTACGGACTTTTAATCCGCAGGTCGTAGGTTCGAGTCCTACTGGGGGCACCACACACCGTCCGGGTAACAGTGATCACACCTGTCCGGAACGTACACTCGGACGTAACGATCGGCAGAGGCCGAGCGACGTGCAGGGGGAACTGCAGCGGTCGTGAACTCGCGAAAGCCGGTCGGAGGATCGGCGCTCCGGGGGCGCATCGCGTCGATCGACACCGAACATCACGACCGCCGGAACAGCAAGTGAACAGGCTCGACACGGTTCACACCGAACCTACGGTGCCGTAAGCTGGACCGGTCGTACGCAATCTATGGAGGCGATCTAATGGCGAGGGATCTGACACAGCTCGAGCTTCTGCAAGAGCTGGTGCCCACTGCCGAGGACAATGTGAACCGTCACATCTCGATGGCGCGGGAGTGGCACCCTCACGACTACGTCCCGTGG
>NZ_NOZF01000096.1:0-47685 GCF_002258565.1 Rhodococcus sp. 05-2254-6 | reverse complement strand
TCGGCCTGGATGTGGTGATGGGCAACCAGATCGACGGTCAACTCGGCTCGGCCTGCACCGTTGCCTTCGGTGCCGCCTTCGACCTGACGTCGCGTCGAGTCGGTGAACCCCGTGCGGGCGGTCTTGATGCTCACCGCCGTCGCCGATCCGCCGAGGATCTCGCGAGTCACTTCGGCAGGCGTGGTGGCCGATTCGTCTGCGACGAAGGGGACATCGAGTTGCTGCACCAGCCAGCGGCGACCGAGAACATCGTCGGCCGGACACAGCTCCTCGGCAAGGGTGAGTCCGAGATCGGCCATGTCCTTCATGGCGCGTGCCGATTCTGCAGCAGTCCAGCCGCGATTGCCGTCGACGTACAGTTCGACGTCCTCACCGAGACCTTCCCTGAGCGCGCGCACGACGGCGGTGTCGAGGGCTACGGGTCGGCGACCGACCTTGATCTTGAACACCTCGATTCCGTAGGTCTCGCGCATTCGAGTCGCCTCGTCGACCATCGCTGCAGGAGTGTCGAATCCGAGCATATGGCTCACCCGCATCCGGTCGGTGTATCCGCCGAGCATCTCGGTGACGGACAGGTCGAGGGTGCGACCGAGCGCGTCCCAGACGGCCATGTCGATCGCAGCCTTCGCCACCGGGTTGCCCACGGTGCGGGTCAGCCTGGAGCGGATCACTTCCCGATCGAGCAGGGTGAGTCCGAGAACTGCAGGGGTGAAGAGGCTTTCGACTACCGCGACGATTCCGCGCTGAGTTTCGCCGTAGGTGAAGGGACGTGGGGGCGCGTCTGCGGTGCCGACGATACCGTCGTCGGTGTGCACTCGAACCAGCACGTGATCGGCGGCATGCACCTCTCCGCTGGCGAACTTCAACGGCTTGACATACGGAATGCTGTACGGAATCGCCTCGACTGCAACGATCTTCATAGAACTGCCTTCGGGTCGGGTGGTGGAGAAAGTGTGTCGACGCGGGGCAGGACCCCGGCCTCTTCGAGAGCGCCGACCAATGCGTCGACGAGGGCCGACGGTCGGTCGCGATGCCAGGCCAATGCCAGATCTATGGTGCTTGCGCCCGCAATGTCCCGGAAGACGACCCCGGTGAGTTGCAGTGCTCGGACGGATTCCGGAACGAGCGCCACCCCGAGCCCGGCAGCGACCAGGGCCAGCAACACGGACGTGTCGGGGGCCTCGTGCTCACGTCGGGGGCTGAAACCCGCTGCGCGGCAACTACGTAGAACTGCCTCGTTGACCACCGAATGCGAGTCCGCGTACATCACGAAGTCCTCGTAGGCGAGGTCGGCTACCTCGAGTGCGGCCTCGGCGGCGTACCGATGGTCGACGGGCACTGCCAGCAAGAGAGATTCGGTGGTGATGGTGCGGATGACCAGATCGTCGCCCGCCACGGGCGGCCGCAGTACCGCCACGTCGAGTTGCTCGGAGCGCAGCCCCTCCACCTGAGCAGGAGTGAGCAGATCCCCGTGGACCTCGAGTGCGAGGCCGGGCAGGCGCTGCTTGATCGCTCTGGCGATCGGCGGCAGCTGATCGAAGGCAGCGGTACCCGTGAAACCGATACGTACCAGCCCGTAGCGCCCCTCGGCGATGCGTCGAACACCGTGGGTGCTTCGCTCGATGTTCTCCAGGTTTCGGACCGTCTCGCGGTAGAAGAACTCGCCCGCGGGCGTCAGGCTGACCTGCCGTGTGGTGCGAGTGAGCAGCGTGACGCCGAGTTCTGCCTCGAGTTGACGAACCGACTGGGAGAGCGCCGGCTGCGCCAGATGCAGGCGCTTGGCAGCCTGACCGAAGTGGCACGTCTCGGCCACCGCCACGAACTGATACAGGTGCCGCAGCTCCACGGTGACTTCCTCTCCGATATCGCGTTCCGAGCCGATGTACTCCTCGGCGTGACCCTGCCCACAGTAAGCCGCACATCCATCGACAGCAAAGACCAATTTCCGGTCGATTGATAAGTGAACGCGATCAATATGCACCCTGGTCGAGCCTAGACAAAGCCCTGGTGTGACCGATGCCACTCGGTGTCAGAGTCGGAGACAACCGCCACGCGACTTGCACCGCCGCGGAATCGAACGACAGCGAGGACACGACCATGACGGAAATCTTGGATCAGGCGCACGCCGCCATCGACGGAGCGGTGATCGACGATGCCGACGCCGGCGTCTATCGAGCCAATCGGAGCATCTTCACCGACGAGGAGATCTTCGAGCTCGAGATGAAGCACATCTTCGAGGGCAACTGGATCTACATCGCCCACGAGAGCCAGATTCCGAACAACGGCGACTACTTCACCGTGCACATGGGTCGTCAGCCGGTGGTCATCACCCGCGACAAGGACGGGGAGCTGCACTGCCTGATCAACGCCTGTGCGCACCGTGGCGCGATGCTGTGCCGCCGGAAGACCGACAATCGCCCCACCCTCACATGCCCGTTCCACGGCTGGACTTTCCGCAACGACGGCACACTCCTCAAGGTCAAGGATCCCGAGGGTGCCGGCTATCCGGACACGTTCGATGTCGACGGCTCGCACAACCTCACCAAGGTGCCGAGGTTCGAGAGCTACCGAGGGTTCCTGTTCGCCAGCCTGAACGACGACGTCTCGACGCTCGCCGAGCACCTCGGCGACACCACCAAGGTCATCGACATGCTCGTCGATCAATCACCGGACGGTCTCGAAGTACTGCGGGGGTCCTCGACCTACACCTTCGACGGCAACTGGAAGGTGCAGGCCGAGAACGGTGCCGACGGATATCACGTCAGTGCCGTGCACTGGAACTATGCCGCGACCACCTCGCGGCGCAACAACGGCGAATCGAAGAACACCACCAAGGCCCTCGACGCAGGCGGCTGGGGCAAATCCGGTGGCGGCTACTGGTCCTACCCCAACGGGCACCTGTGCCTGTGGACGTGGGCCGCCAACCCCCAGGATCGGCCGCTGTGGGACCAGATGGATGCGCTCAAGGAGCAGTTCGGCGATGCCAAGGGCGAATTCATGGTGAAGGGCTCACGCAACCTGTGCCTCTACCCGAACGTCTACCTGATGGATCAGTTCAGCACCCAGATCAGGCACTTCCGCCCGATCGCGCCGAACAAGACCGAGGTCACCATCTACTGCATCGCTCCCAAGGGCGAAAGCAAAGACGCTCGCTCGCACCGCATTCGGCAGTACGAGGACTTCTTCAACGCTTCCGGCATGGCCACCCCCGACGACCTGGAAGAGTTCCGCTCCTGCCAGCTGACGTTCCAGGCGACCAATGCGCCGTGGAACGACATGAGCCGCGGTGCCGAGCACTGGCTGACCGGGCCGGATCCAGTGGCCGAGGCACTGGACATGCACGGGGTGATCTCCGCGGGAGTCAAGAACGAAGACGAGGGACTCTTCCCCGTTCAGCACGGCTACTGGCGCAGCACCCTGCTCGCTGCCATCGACAGGACAGCTACCGAGAGCCGGGTGAAATGACATGACCTCCACCGAAACTCGCATCACGCAGAGCGCGATCGAGCAGTTCCTCTACCGCGAGGCCCGATACCTCGACGACCGGGAGTTCGAACTCTGGCTCACCTGCTACGCCGACGACGTCGAGTACTGGATGCCCTGCTGGGGCGACGACGATCTGCTCACCGAGGATCCGCAGACCGACATCTCGCTGATCTACTACGAGAACAAGGGTGGCCTCGAGGACCGGGTGTTCCGCATCCGCACCGAGCGCTCCAGTGCCACCTCGATTCCCGAGCCGCGCACGAGTCACAACATCAGCAACGTCGAGGTGATCGAACGCCGAGGCGACCTGGTCGATGTGCGTTTCAACTGGCACACGATGTACTTCCGGTACAAGACGATCGATCCGTACTACGGGACGTCCTTCTACACCATCGACTTCTCGGGCGAATCCCCGCTGATCCGCCGCAAGACCGTGGTGCTCAAGAACGACTACATCCACCACGTCGTCGACATCTATCACTTCTGATCAGGAAAGGAGACCCCTCGTGAGCCATTCCGTCGCACTGTCCTTCGAGGACGGCGTCACCCGATTCATCACCTGTTCCGACGGCCAGACCGTCGCCGACGCCGCCTATCGGTCGCGAATCAACATCCCCCTCGACTGCCGGGACGGGGCGTGCGGAACCTGCAAGGCACTGTGCGAATCCGGCGACTTCGACGGCGGCACGTACCTCGACGACGCGCTCAGCGCCGGCGAATCGGAGCAGGGCTACTGCCTGCCGTGCAGCATGACTCCGAAGTCCGACCTCGTACTCCAGATCGCCAGCACCTCCGCGGTTGCGAAAACCCGAGCGGCGACGCACGAAACCGTGGTCACCGCAGTCGATCGACTCTCACCGACGACGGTCCGCCTCGCCGTCGAGGCACCGGAGGGCGACGAACTCACCTTCCTACCGGGCCAGTACGTCAACATCACCGTGCCAGGATCGGAGCAGACCCGGTCGTACTCGTTCAGCTGCGTGTCCGGATCCGACGAGCTCGAGTTCCTGGTGAAGCTGACCCCCGACGGGTCGATGTCGACCTACCTGGCCGACGCCGCAGCCGTCGGGGACAAGATTTCGTTCACCGGGCCGCACGGCAGCTTCTTCCTTCGGGAAGCGCAACGGCCCGCGCTGCTGTTGGCCGGCGGAACCGGCTTGGCTCCCATCCTGTCGATTCTGCGCACCTTGGCGGCCGAATCATCCTCGCGTCCTGTGCATCTGGTCTACGGCGTCAGCACCGACGAGGACGTCGTACTCCTCGACGAGCTGGCCGCACTCGCCTCGCAACTCGATGCGTTCACTTTCGATCACTGTGTGTCGGATCCGAACAGCACGGCCGCGAACAAGGGCTATGTCACGTCGCTGCTGAGGGAGGAACACCTGTACGACGGCGATGTTGCCGTCTACCTGTGCGGTCCTCCGCCGATGGTGGAGGCCGTGCGTGCGCACTTCGCCGAGTCGGGAATCGAACCGACCGGCTTCTACTACGAGAAGTTCGCACCGTCTGCCCCGGCCGTCGAGCGTCCTGATCCCGTCGAGAAGCCGACTGCAGCGGACACCACGCCCTTTGCGGTCGAACGGGTTCCCGCGACGGGTGCGGAGGAGCACGACCTCGTCACCGAGGACCGGCCTGCCACCGACGCTCGATCCGTCTGCGGCCGAACGCTCTTCGATGCTCGCGACGAGAATCCCCTCCGCGCCGGCACTGCGATCTCGGCGAGCGACGAAGCCCTTGCCATCACCTCGATCGCCCGCCAGCGCATCGTCTCCCACGGCACCGGTAATGCCGACCCCCTCGACGAGGCCTCGGACGGTCTCGCCGTCACACCCGATGCCCAGTCGGTCGCCGGTCAACGCATATGGCCGGACCGAGATATCGAGCCGTTGTTCGACCGGGTCGAGCCTGCCGCAGCCACCGTCGACTACGAGATCGGCGAGGAACATCCTTCGGTGCACGAATCCGATGCGGTGTTCGAGGCCCGACGCGCACTCGAACTCGGCGCACTGGAGTTGGTCATCGGCAGGCTCAGCTCCCAGCAGATCGCGGGCTACCGATTGCTCGCGGAGGCCACCACCCGCTACGTGGACGGCGATCGCTTCGTCGACGCCGCCGCGTACACCGAAACCAACGCCGCCTTCCACGACTACCTGTTCACCCAGACACGCAACGAGCATCTGCTGCAGGCATATCGGGCCCTCGGGGTCGAAGCTGCAATGGAGGACGTGCTCCGCAATGCGACGTGGTGTGACCCGTTGTGCGCGCAGGATCACCTCGACATCGTCGACGCATTCGAGGCAGGCGACCGAGAACGCGCCCGCACCTTGATCGCCGACCATGCCGACCGCTCCAAGACCACGATGAAGCGCGCCATGCACGACTCGGCCGCGAGCAAGCGACCCAGATTCGTCAGCCCGGGTCGGTTCGCCGGGAAGGTCGTCCTGATCACCGGTGCCGCGCAGGGCATCGGAGAGTGCGTCGCACGCAGGATCGCCGCGGAGGGCGGCACCCTGATGCTGGCCGATCGATCCGAACTCGTCGAAGAACTGAGCGCCGAGCTCGGCCGCGACGGCACCGAATCATCCAGTGTGCTGGCCGATCTCGAAACGTGGGCCGGTGCGTCGAGCGCAGTGGACGCGGCGCTGGCAGCGCACGGACGAGTGGACGTGTCGATCCACGTGGTGGGCGGGACCATCTGGGCGAAGCCGTTCGCGGAATACCCACCGGAGCAGGTCGAGAAGGAGATCTCGCGCTCGCTGTTCCCCACACTCTGGTCGTGTCGCGCGGTGATCCCGCACATGATCTCGAAAGGCACCGGAACCATCGTCAACGTCTCCTCGGTCGCGACCCGCGGAGTGCACCGAGTTCCCTACGCCGCAGCCAAGGGTGGAGTCAACGCCATCACCTCCGCACTCGCACTGGAGGCGGCTCCGCACGGGGTCAGGGTGGTCGCGACCGCGCCCGGAGGGACCGAGGCACCGCCGCGCCGAGTCGCTCGCGGACCTGCGCCGAGCACCGATCAGGAACAGCAGTGGTACCAGGCCATCGTCGATCAGACCGTCGACTCGTCCCTGCTCAAGCGCTACGGGACGCTGGACGAGCAGGCCGCGGCGATCTGCTTCCTGGCTTCCGACGAGGCGTCGTACATCACCGGTACGGTGCTCCCCGTCGCCGGCGGCGACCCGGGCTGAGTGTGCGCGATGTCGGTTCGATTGCCGGACGTACCCGCACGTCACCGCTACGGTGAGCTCATGTCCCCCGCGCCGCTCGTTGCCCGTGGCGAGCTGCTCGATGCGCTGGTGGACGAGGTGCAGGACGCCGACGCCCGATCGAGGTTCGTCGTCGTGGACGGCGCGGCGGGTGTCGGCAAGACCGCTGTGCTGCGAGAGCTGGCTGCCCGCCTCGACGCGGCCGAGCCTCGCCCGCGCGTCCGGCAGGTGTCCGCCGTACCGTGGGAGACGAGCAGACCGTGGGAGATCGCGCATCAGTGCTTTCCCGAGATCGACGTCGCCGACGGCCGGACGCTGCCGGAGCGAATCGCAGGCAGCAACGGCCCCTCGGTGACCGCCGTGTTGATCGACGACGCTCAGGACGCCGACGCGGATTCGCTTCGCGTGCTTGCCTCTACCGTCCGACGCCACCGCGACTCGAAGATTGCCGTGGTGTGCATCCGTCGAGTTCTGCCCGCGGGGAGCATCGAATCGCACGACATACTCGATCGCGCAGCCGATACCCGGTTCGTCGTCGAACCGCTGGGAAGCCACAACGTCGCAGAACTCGCTGCGCTGCGCGGCGTCATACTCTCACCGTCGTCGGCCGCGCACCTGACCGCGCACACGGGTGGCCGCCCGAAACAGGTGTCGGCGCTGCTGTCCGAACTGCCCGGCCACATGTGGACGGGCGTGCGGCCCGAACTACCCGCACCCGAGTACGTGCAGGCATCGGTGCGAGCGGCACTGAGCAAGAGTTCCTCGGACACAGTTCGGTTGGTGCAGGCCGTGGCCGTGCTCGATGGCGCTCGACCGGTCTCGACAGTGCGCGAGGTAGCAGAGATCGACGATCCCAGTGCTGCACTCGATCTGGCGGAGGCATTGGGCCTTGTTCTCGTGCGCCGTCGATCGGGTATCACCCTGCTCGAGTGCCCGGACGGGATGATTCGCGCAGCCGTACTGGCCACCATGAGCAGAACCTGCATCGCCGACGTCCACAGAGCCGCGGCGTCCGCCGAAGCCGACCCGGCCGATCGGCTTGCGCACCGGGCCGAGGCGGCGCTCCTACCCGAGCCGCACATGGCCGGCGAGCTCGAATCACTTGCCGCAGAACGCGCGCGGACCGGAGAATGGGCTACCGCTGCCAGGCTCTTCATGCTCTCGAGCCGAGCGTCCGGCGACTCAGGCCTGCGCGAGGATCGACTCGTGCGCGGCGTCGACGCCCTCATCGGTGCCGGTGACGTTCGCGGAGCATCGGACTACATCGCCGAGATCGAGAGTCTGCACGAAACACCGAGCCGCAACGCCGTTCTCGGCTATCTCGCCATTCTGCGGGGCCGCCCGCAGGAGGCCGACGCCCGATTGACACGGGCGTGGCAGCTCGTCCGAACCCGCCACGATCGCGACGTCGCCGCCGTCATCTGTCATCGCCAGGTACTGCACAATCTCGCCCGTTGCGACGGCGGCGCACTGGTGTACTGGGCCGACCGCGCCGTCGAACTCGTCGGCTCGGACCATCCGACTGCCGTCGAAGCACAGGCCATCCGGGGGCTCGGCCTGGCCGGAACCGGCCGCGTCGCAGAAGCATTGGCCAGCTACGAGGATCTGTGGGGACAGGCCGGTACCGGAGCCGTGGGACAGCGAGTGCAAATGGGTGCCGGCTGGCTGCACCTGGCCACCGACTCGGTGGAGCTGGCGAGGTCCGAACTGGAAGCCGCGGCACCGACGGACTTCCTCGGCGGCTCCACCCGAATCGCACTGTGGGCCAACGCCTGGTTGGCCCGCACGTATTTCGTCACCGGAGAATGGGACGCGGCGCTGCGGATAGTCGGGCGCGCCTCCGACCTGGCCGACAGTTCCGGTGCCGCCCTCATCGTCCCGCTCCTGCAGTGGACCGCCATGCAGATCCACGCGCTTCGGGGTGACTGGGATGCCGCCGCGGCGAGTTCACGACGAGGCGAATCCGGCGCTCGAGATTACGAGATCATGCGCGTCCCCACCGCTCTGGGCCGCGCAGCGATCTCCGAGGCTCGGGCCGACTATGCCGGTGTTCTGCGTGCCCTGAGTCCGCTGACACAGCAATGGGCACACGCCGACGTCTCCGAGCCGGGCTTCTGGGCCTGGCCGGACGTGTACGCCAACGCGCTGATCGTGGAGGGCAGGCTCGACGAAGCCGATGCCTTCCTCACTCCCCACGAAGCCCGGGTGGCAGAGCGCGGCCACCGATCGGCACATGCCCGGCTCGCGTGTGCGCGCGGTAGATGGCACGGCGCAACGGGCGACATGGATTCTGCACGAGCATCTTTCGAGGATGCTTTGGATTCGCTCATGCCACTGCCCCTGGTGTACGACCGCGCCCGGGTGAACTACGCGTACGGCCAGACGCTGCGGCGGGCAGGCAAGCGACGCGAAGCCGACGTGGTGGTCACCGCGGCCCGCGACGACTACCTTTCCCTCGGCGCTACGACGTACGTCCGGCGGTGCGACCGCGAGCTCAAGGCAGGTGGAGTGCACGCAATCCTCAAGGACCGGCCGCACAACGCGCTGACGCCACAGGAGGACGCGGTATCCACCCTCGTCGCAACGGGTTTGACCAATCGAGAGGTGGCCGCGGAACTGTTCCTGTCGGTGAAGACCGTGCAGTTCCACCTCACGCGTGTCTATGCCAAGCTCGGCGTTCGATCCCGTTCCGAACTCGCCGCGGCCCGCGCATCCGAGAGCACGCCACCATGATTGTGCAACAGTGCTTTTCGGCACGAACCCTGGGTCGATCCTAGGCATTTACCCGGTGTGACCCAGGGCACAGTGCGACACACTTGCCGTACTGCACCGACCGGGTGCCGCATTCGCCCGCCACGACGGGCCCTCTACCGAAGGACAGTCGATGACCTCACCGACAATTCCGACGCCCCGCAGCGCAGCCGCCGCCGGCTGGGCCAGCGACCGTCACCGACGTAGCGTGATCTGGATCGTCGCACTCTCCACCGCAGCAATCGTTTTCGACGGATACGACCTCGTCGTGTACGGAACCGTCCTGCCGACACTGCTGGCCGACTCGACCCAACTGGGTGCTCTCGGCCCCGAGCAGGCCGGTGCCCTCGGTTCGTACGCTCTCATCGGAGTCATGGTGGGTGCGTTGACAGCCGGAGCCTTCGGCGATCGCATCGGGCGTCGGCGCACGATGCTGACGTGCATCGTGTGGTTCTCGGTCGGGATGGGGGCCACCGCACTGGCCCAGAACATCACCGCTTTCGGAATCCTTCGATTCGTCACCGGAATCGGAGTCGGCGGACTCGTCGCCACGGTCGGCGCGATGATCGCCGAGTTCGCACCGGCAGGCCGTCGAAATCTGTTCAACGCCATCGTCTACAGCGGTATCCCCGCGGGCGGCGTCCTGGCTTCTCTGGCCGCAATCGCCCTGCAGGACAGCATCGGTTGGCGCGGACTGTTCTGGATCGGAGCACTGCCCCTGGTCATCCTGCTGCCCCTCGCGGTGCTCCGTATGCCGGAATCCCCGCGGTGGTTGCTCGCGCACGGACGCGTCGCCGATGCCCAGCAGATCTGCGCGAAGACCGGAATCCCGATGCCCGAGCCCGAGCCCGCAGTCGCCGGCGATCGCGTCGGATTCGCCGCGCTCGCCCGCAAACCACTGCTGCGCCCGACGGCGCTCCTCGGGTTGATGAGCTTCTCCGGCCTGCTGCTGACCTACGGACTCAATACTTGGCTCCCGCAGATCATGTCCGAGGCCGGATACAACGCCAAGGGTTCACTGTCGTTCCTGTTGGTGCTCAACGGTGGTGCCATCATCGGTGGATTGATCGCCTCTCGCGTCGCCGATCGGACAGGACCACAGCGCGTCATCGCCGCCACCTTCTGCCTCGCCGCACTGTCGTTGGTGTTGTTGACGTTGAACTTCCCACTCGGCGTACTGCTCGTCGCCGTGGCCGGTGCCGGAATCGGCGCTATCGGCACCCAGGTGCTGATCTACGGCTTCGTCTCCAATTACTACCCAACGACCGCCAGGGCGGCGGGCGTCGCATGGTGCGCCGGTTTCGGACGCCTCGGCGGCATTCTCGGGCCGCTGCTCGGCGGTATCCTGCTCGGTGCGGGAATCGCGTCCTCGCAGGCGTTCTACATCTTCGCCGTCGTTGCCCTACTCGGAGCTCTCGTCACCACAGCCGTCCCTGCGGTTCGGGCACTGCGTCGATCCGATCCAGCAATCGAAGAACCGGTGAAAGTGGCTGAATGACAGATATTTTCCAGAGGCCGACCTCGAGCGAACTACCGGAACGTCGCCCGCCGAATCTGCGTGCTCTGCGCGCGGACTTCGGCGGGCTGTACGTCGGTGCAGGGGCGACCGGCGTGCTGTTCAGCGCGACCGGGCCCGTTGCGGTGATCATGGGTGCCGCGGCAGCAGGCTCGCTCACCGCCGCGCAGACGGCGTCATGGGTGTTCGGGGTGTTCGTGCTCAACGGCATTCTCACCCTGGTGGCGAGCTGGGTGTACCGAATGCCGCTGAGCTTTTTCTGGACCATTCCGGGCACCGTCCTGGTCGGTCAGTCGCTGGCGTCGCTGACCTGGCCGGAAGTCGTCGGGGCTTATCTCGCGACCGGGGTTCTCATCATCGTGCTCGGTGCCACCGGTGTCGTCGCGAAGCTGATGGCCTTTCTGCCGCACAGTGTGGTGATGGCGATGGTTGCCGGCGCGTTCCTGTCGTTCGGAACCGGACTGGTGCAGTCCGTTTCGTCGAACGTACTGGTCGCGGGCACCATGGTCGTGGCGTGGTTGGCCCTGACGCGATCCGATGTCTGGTCGAAGCGGATACCGCCGGTGCTGGCGGCATTGGTGGCCGGTCTCGCTGCGCTAGCGGTCACCGGCGGATACACCCCACTGACCGGCCCCGCGGCCGAGCTCCCTCTGATCGGTCTGCCCGAACTCGTTGCGCCGTCGTTCAGTGGGGCGGCAATGGCGCAGTTGGTGATACCGCTCGCCATCACCGTGGTCGCGGTGCAGAACGGTCAAGGCGCTGCCGTCCTGAGCTCCGCGGGCCACCGGCCTCCGATGACCGCTGTCACCATCGCGTGCGGGGTGTGGTCGCTTCTCGTCGCACCGCTCGGTGCGGTGTCGACGTGTCTCGCCGGTCCCACCAACGCACTGCTCGTCGCTGTGGGTGAACGGTCGCGGCAGTACATCGCCGGAATGACCTGCGGCGCACTGGCTGTCGTCGTGGGTGTACTGGCACCGGTGTTGGTGCGCGGACTGGCAGTGGTACCCGCGACGTTCATCGCCGCCCTCGCCGGTCTGGCCATGCTCGAGGCACTGCGCGGAGCCTTCACCGCCGCATTCTCCGACTCGACCGGCCGTCCGGTACTCGCGCCGCTGATCACCCTGCTGGTCACCGTCTCCGGAACCGACGTCGCGGGCCTGGGGGCTCCGTTCTGGGGACTGGTCGCCGGCGTTGCGGTGACCTACGTGTTGGATCGTCGACGGTAGTTCCCGGGTCAGAATCCGATCGGCAGACCGGCGTAGTTCTCCGCCAGTCCCTTTGCCCCCGCCTCGCTGGAAGCAACCCATTTCAACTGCGAGAGCTGCAACTGCGCATCGAACGGGTCGTCGCCGGTGTGCAGCATCGTCGTCATCCACCAGGAGAAGTGCGTGCAGCGCCAGACGCGTCGGAGTGCGTCGTCACTGTAGGCATCGGCGGCGCTGGAATCGTTCTTGCCCAGCAGTGATGTCAGTGCCGGTGCCAGCAGGGCGACGTCGGCCACTGCGAGGTTGAGGCCCTTCGCTCCGGTGGGCGGCACGATGTGCGCGGCATCACCGGCCAGAAAGAGATTGCCGTGTCGCATCGGCGTCTGTACGTAGCTGCGCATCGGTAACACGCTCTTCTCGGTGATCGGTCCAGGAGTGAGCTCCCAGCCGTTCTGCCCGTGACCGAGCCTGCGTGCCAACGCATCCCAGATTCTGTCGTCGGACCAGGTGGCGATGTCGGTCCCGTTCGGCACCTGCAGATACAGCCGACTGACCGTCGACGATCGCATGGAGTGCATCGCGAATCCGTCCTGATGCCAGGCATAGATGAGCTCGTCGGTCGAGGGCGCGACGTCAGCCAGCACCCCGAGCCAGGAGAACGGATACGTTCGCTCCCAGGTGTTGCGCACCGAGTCCGGCATCGCAGCGCGGCTCGGACCGAACGAACCGTCGCACCCGGCAACGACATTCGCGTCGATCCGCATCGGAGTACCCGAGGCATCGGTGAACGTGACGTACGGGGAGTCGGACTCGACGTCGTGCAACGCGGTATCGGAGACGTCGTAGAAGATTTGCTGGCCTGCTTTCTCCCGGGCCGCAACGAGATCCTTGGTCACCTCGGTCTGCCCGTACACCCACACGCTTCGATCCACCAGGTCGCGAAAGTCGATGTGGTGCCGCTCTTCCGGCCACTGCAGATAGATTCCGCGATGCTCGTGGCCTTCGCGATGCAACCGCTCCCCCAGGCCGTGGTCGTCGAGCAACTGGACCGTCGAGTGCTCGAGAATGCCGGCGCGAATGCGCGAGAGTACGTACTCCTGCGTGCGTGACTCGATCAGAACGGAGTCGATTCCCTGCTCCCCGAGCAGGTGGGACAGCAGCAGACCCGCGGGCCCTGCACCGATGATGGCGACCTGTGTACGCATGCATCGAGTACACCGCGCATCGGGGCCGCGAACAAGACCACGTTTCCACTCAGCGAAAACACCGCTCTCATCCCCGCAGACTTCGCTCGATTCCTCGGGCGGCAACCTGCAGAGCGGCAACCAGTCTGGCTCGATCTCGTCCGATGCTCGGAACCACGATGCCCAACGCCGCCACCACCCGATCACCCTCACCGCGGACCGGTACGGCCACCGAACACGCCCCCAGCGTCATCTCCTCGACCGTCTGCGCATACCCCTCGCGATGCACTCGGCGTAGTTCGCTGTCCAACTTCCCCGGATGAGTCACCGTGTACGCGGTGATGCGGGTCAGGTTCCCCAGCACGCGATCGTGCACCTCGCGCGGGGCGTAGGCCAACAACACCTTGCCGACTCCGGTCGCACACAGGGGCAGGCGCGCTCCGACCCGGCTGACCGCAGGCACCGACGCGTGCCCGGCAAGCCGGTCGAGATAGAGCACCTGGTCGCCGTCGCGAATGGCCAGATGCACCGTGGCGAGTGTCGCGCCGTAGATGTCGTGCAGAAACGGTGAGGCGATCTCCCGCAGATCGGCTTGATCCGGTGCCAGCAATCCCAACTTCCACAGTCGACGCCCCACCACGTAGCGGCCGTCCTCGCCGCGAACGAGCGCCCCCCAGTCGACCAGTTCACGCACCATCCGATGCGCGGTGGCGATCGGCAGGCCTGCGCCGTCGGCCAGTTCGGACAGCGTCAGCGAAGGGGTCTTCTCGTCGAACACAGCCAGAAGCGCGAGCAGCCGCGAGGCCACCGACACCCCCGGATCCCGCGCATTGCCCGCCACCCGGACGACGATAGCCTCCCCGACCACCCGCCGAACTCGAAGTTATGGATACATTTCGGCCGAAAACCGTCCATAACTTCGAGTTCGGCGGGAATTACACCGCGGCCGCCGCGAAGCCGATTCTGTTGAATCGCTTCTCTCGGGCGATCATCCGCATCGATGGGTCCTGAGCAATCAGTTCGGCGAGCTCGCGGTGCAGTACCGCACCCACCCGGTCGCAGAACTGCTGCGATTCGTCTGCCGCGTCGGGCAATTCGGGAATGATGATGTCGACAACGCCTGCCCTGAAGAGATCGAGCGAGCGCACTCCCTGCTTCGTCGCCATCTCCGCGGCATGGGCGGTGTCGCGGTGCACGATGGCCGACGCCCCCTCGGGCGGCAGCGGCGAGAGCCACGCATGCTGAGCGGCGAGAACGCGGTCCGCTGGTACCAGAGCGAGTGCGCCGCCGCCGGTCCCCTGCCCCAACAGCAATGACAGCGTGGGGGTTTCGAGGTCGACCATGTCTGCGATGCACCGTGCGATCTCGCCGGCCAGGCCACCTTCCTCCGCCTCCTTCGACAGTGCGGCACCCGCCGTGTCGATGACCGTGACGAGCGGAAGCTTCAGATCCTGGGCCAGACGCATACCGCGTCGAGCCTCGCGAAGCGCTGCGGGACCGAGCGGCGTTTTCGTCGTCTGACCGCGTCGGTCCTGCCCGAGCAGGACACAGGGCATGTCGCCGAACCGGACGAGGGCAAGAATCAGACCCGGATCCCACTCTCCTTGGCCGGTTCCGTTGAGCGGCAGCACATCTGCTGCGGTACTGAACAGCAACTCACGAACCCCGGGGCGGTCTGCCCTGCGCGAGGCCAGAATGGACGTCCACGCGGGCACGTCCTCGATCTTCCATTCCAGCGCCTCGACGGTGCGTGGGCGGTAGGACGGGATGTCGGTCATGATCCGCAGTGCGCGATCGACGATCTCGCCGAGTTGCTCGGGCGGACGGATGGCGTCGATGAGCCCGTGTGCCTGGAGGTTCTCCGACGTCTGCACACCGGTGGGGAACTTCGCGTCGTAGAGCGCCTCGTACACGCGGGGGCCGAGGAATCCGACGAGAGCACCGGGCTCGGCGACGGTGACGTGACCGAGCGATCCCCAGGACGCGAACACTCCGCCGGTGGTGGGGTGCCGCAGATAGACGATGTACGGCAGGTTCGCAGCCTTGTGCGCGGTGATCGCGGCGGTGATCTTGACCATCTGCAGGAACGCGACCGTGCCCTCCTGCATTCGGGTTCCGCCGGACGTAGGCAGCGCCAGCAGCGGCAGCCGCTCGTCGGTCGACCGGTGGACGGCGTTGACCAGGCGCTCGCCCGCCGCGACCCCGATCGAGCCCGCCAGGAACGCGAACTCGCCGAGCAGGATGGCCACCTTGCGGCCGCGGATGGTCGCGGAGCCGGTGAGCACGGACTCGTCCAGGCCGGTCTTCTCACGTGCCGCGGCGAGTTCGCCTGCGTACTCGTCGTCGATGACGTAGTCGGCCGTCGGGGTGTCCCAGGAGTCGAAGCTGCCGGAATCGATCACCAGATCGAGGAGTTCGAGGGCGGTCATTCTGGTCATCGTGTCGCCTCTTTCAGCCAGTCGCGGACGAGCTCGTCGTCGGCACCCAGCACCGGCGGTGCCAGATGATTGGTTTCGGTGACCTCGGTGCCGTCGGATTCGAAGAACCGCAGTGGCGGTCCCGGCAGTGTCACCGTGCCCAACGTCGCGTGTTCGACGTCCACCAGCAGGCCCTGGGATTTGGTCTGCTCCCACTCGTAGACTTCCTGGACGTTGCGCACTTTGCCTGCGGGAACACCGATCTCGTCGAGAAGGGCCAGCAGCGGCTCGGTCTCGTACGTGCGGAAGATCTTGGACACGAGTTCGATGACGTCGTCGCGACTGTTCACCCGTTGCGGGTTGGTGGCCATGCCTTCGAGATCGGGGTCGATGCCGAAGCCCTCGCAGAACCGATGCCACAGTCCCTCGCTGCCCACCGAGATCTGCACTGCGCCATCCGATGTCGGGAACAGGCCGTACGGGCAGATCGACGGGTGGTGATTGCCCTGCGCCGCGCCGACCTCGCCTGCGACGGTCCATTTGGTGCCCTGGAAGGCGTGCACTCCGACGACGCTGGCGAGCAGCGAGGTACGGACGACCTTGCCGCGGCCGGTGCGGTCGCGTTCACGCAGTGCAGCGAGAACGCCGAAGGCTCCGTACATTCCGGCCAGCAGGTCCGCGATGGGGACGCCGACGCGCTGGACGTCCTCGGGACCCGAGCCGGTGAACGACATCAGCCCGGCCTCACCCTGAGCGATCTGGTCGTAGCCGGATCGGCCGCCCTCGGGGCCGTCGTGACCGAAGCCGCTGATCGACAGCACGACCGTGCGCGGGTTGATCTCGGCGATGCGCTCGGGCGAGAAGCCCAGGCGGTCCAGCACGCCGGTGCGGAAGTTCTCGAGCAATACGTCTGCCCGTTCGATCATGTGCTCCAACGCTTCTCGGCCGTCGTCGGTCTTGAGGTCGAGCGCGATGGACCGCTTGTTGCGATTGGCCGAGAGGAAGTACGTCGACTCACGCTCGGCGTCGCGCGGAGTGACGAAGGGGGGACCCCAGACGCGTGTGTCGTCGCCGCCCTTCGGGGTCTCGACCTTGATGATGTCTGCCCCGAGGTCGCCGAGCATCATCGCTGCATGCGGGCCGGCCAGGGCGCGGGTCAGATCGACCACCACGGTGCCTTCGAGCGGTCCGGTTCTGCCTGTCGTGTTGAGGGGCATCGAATTGATCCTTACGTCGAAGCGGGGTGGGAGCTGGACTCGAAGTCCGATTGGATTACTGGGCCAGTGGCCTAGCCAATTCAATTGGACCAGCGAACCACGGCGATGTCAAGTAACGATGTACGTGCCTTTGCCCAGCTCAGACGCGTGATGGCGGCACGTCGAACACACGTGCCGCCATCATCGAGCGTCTGTTTCGAGCTGTAGTACCGCTACATCCAGCCGGGTACGACCAGCAATGCCCAGGCGATCAGCGGGCCGATGACCACCACCAGGGCGCTGTACTTGAGGATCTGCTTGTAGAAGACGTCGCGGTCGATGTCCTGGGCATTGGCGAGCACCAGGGCTCCGTTGGTCGAGAACGGACTGACGTCGACGATGGTCGATGCGATGGACAGAGCCACGATGACTCCGATGGCTCCCACCTCGCCGGCGAGCAGGAACGGAACCGCCAGCGGGATGGTGACGCCGAGGATCGCGGTGGACGACGCGAACGCCGAGACGATGGCACCGATGTAGCAGAGCAGCAGCGCCACCAGAAGCGGGATGCCGATGCTGGCGACCGAATCGCCGACGTACTCGACGGTTCCGGCTTCCTGCAGCACCCCGACGAACGTGAGCACGCCACCGATGAGCAGCACCGTCGACCAACTGATCTGGTTGATCGCGCCCTTCTGGGCCTTGGGCGATGCGAGTGCGAGGATCACGGCCACCGTCATCGCGATGAATCCGACGTCGAGGTCGAGCACGAGGGCGAACAGAGCCAGCGAGGCCAGGCCGACGAGCGTGAGAATCTGATCGAAGGTGATGGCCTTGACCGCGGTGGCCAGGGGTGGTGCGTTCTCGACCGTGACCGTCTGGCCGGACGGACGAGGCGTCGATGCGCCGAAGCCGCGCATGACCGTTCGCGAACCCGAACCGCCGACTCCGCCGGTGTCACCGTCGGGACGCGTGCCGTCCTCGTCGTGCACGCTGCGTCCGATGAGCGAGCGGCCACCGAGGAACATGAACAGCAGCGCACCGATTGCGGCGTTGAAGAACAGGCTGCCGAGGAAGAGTGCGAGCGGACTGTTGACGAGTCCCGCGTTGGCGGCGATGTTGTTGACCGTGACACCGTAGATGCTGATGGGCGAGAATCCGCCCGCCTGCGCGCCGTGGATGACCATCATGCCCATGAGCAGGGCGTTGATCTTGTAGCGCGCGGCGAATCCGAGGGCGATCGGCGCGACGATGGCCACCGCGGCCGGGCCGAGCGCGCCGATGGAGGTCAGGACTCCGGTGATGCCGAACATCACCCACGGAATGAGTGCCACCCGGCCTCCGACGAGTCGAACGGCTCCGCGGACCAGCAGGTCGACCGTGCCGTTGTTCTGCGCGATGGCGAACAGGTAGGTGATGCCGACGAGCGTGAGGAACAGACTGCTCGGGAAGCCGGCAATGATGTCGTCGGCACCCATGCCCACGGCAAGTGTTCCGACGAAGAACGCCGCCACGAACCCCAACGCGCCCATGTTCACGGGGAACACGGTTGCGGCGAGGAACATGACGACGAGCGCAAGGATGGGTATCAACTCGGTCGACATCGAAGGTCTCCGGTCCGTCTGTGGTGTCACCCGAGCGGTTGCCCAGGATCTCCAGTGGCTAATTGGACTGGCCACTGAGTCAATAGGGACTCAACCAGTGAAGTGGATCACTTGTCAACCCCCGATGTGTCCGCCGTTACGCGCATGGCGGCGACTAGGGTGGAGGTCCAGAGGAACAGAGAGCGAGTGACACAGTGGCTGAGCAAATTCGCCCCGTGACCCGACCACGGCTGTACGAGGTCATCGTCGAACAGCTGTGCAAGCACATCGCCGACCGCGAGATGAACCCCGGCGATCGACTTCCGCCCGAGCGCGAACTGGCCGGACACCTCGGGGTCAGTCGAGCATCCCTGAGCCAGGCCCTCGTCGCCCTCGAAGTACAGGGCATCCTGTCGGTCCGACACGGCGACGGCGCAGTGCTCGTACGACGGCCCGTCGGAGACATGGCAATTCGTGCTCTACGCGAGCACGCAGACCGGCTACCCGAGGTGATCGAGGCCCGCGAGGCACTCGAGGTCAAGCTCGCCGAACTCGCTGCCACGCGTCGCAGCGACAGTGAAATGGCCGCGATCGACCACGCCCTGTCCGTCATGGCGTCGGAGATCACCGACGGCGATCGAGGAGACTCGGGCGACGAGCTCTTCCATCACGCCATCACCGAGGCCGCGCACTCCCCGCTACTCGCCCGTCTGATGGGCGAGATCGCCGGGCTGATTCGCGAAACCCGCATCGAATCCCTCTCGCAGTCCGACCGCCCCCAGGCCTCGCTGGAACACCACCGACGCATCGCCGAGGCCGTGCGCAATCAGGATCCGGCCGAGGCAGGACGGGCCATGGCCGACCACATCCGACTCGTCTCGGATGTGGCGCTGCTGCGTTCGCTCGACAGCTAGAACTCCGGCAGCAGTCCTCGGGGAGCACTACCTAGTTGACATCCGAGGCAACCCCGCGCCATCATTATTGGCACAGCGCCAATAAACCACAGGTGCGCTTCGAGCCAAGGACCCACCATGACTGCACTCGCAGACCGCACCCCCAGCGACCTCGCCACCGAGCTCGCCGACGTGCGACAGCTCGCCCGAGGATTCTTCGAGAAGGAAGTCGCGCCCCACCGCGAGGAGTTCGCGGCTGCCGGACGCCCCAGCCGCGAGGTCTACCGCACCGCTGGCAGTCTCGGACTGCTGGGCATGTCGGTGCCCGAGCAGTACGGCGGAGGCGGGGGCGACTTCCGCCACGAGGCGGTGCTGTTCTCCGAGCAGGTGCGCTCCGGCGACTCGTCCATGCAGCTCGGCGTGCACAGCGGCATCGTTCCGCACTACGTCCTGGCCTACGCCTCCGAGGACAAGAAGCAGCAGTGGCTGCCGAAGCTGTGCGCGGGAGAGTGGATCGGTGCCATCGCCATGACCGAACCGGGCACCGGATCGGACCTGCAGGGCATCACCACCCGCGCAGTGCGTGACGGCGACGACTACGTGGTGACCGGCGGAAAGACGTTCATCTCCAACGGAGCTCACTGCGATCTGATCATCATCGCCGCCAAGACCGATCCGTCCGCGGGAGCCCGTGGACTGTCGCTGCTCGTCGCCGAGGTCTCCGACGACACCGAGGGTTTCCATCGCGGACGCGTGCTGCACAAGATCGGCCAGAAGGGCCAGGACACAGCCGAACTCACCTTCGACGGGCTTCGCGTCCCCGCCGCAAATCTCCTGGGCGAAACAGAAGGCCGCGGCTTCGCGCAGTTGATGCAGCAACTCCCCCAGGAACGCCTCATCTGCGGCGTCGCCGCCGCCGCGATGATCGATGCCGCCGTCGCGCAGACCGTCGAATACACCAAGTCGCGCAACGCGTTCGGCAAGACACTGTTCGATCTGCAGAACACCAAGTTCGAGCTCGCCGAATGCGCCACCATCGGCCGCGTCGTGCGTACCTTCGTCGACGACGCGATGGCCAAGCACATCTCGGGCAGCCTCGACGTCACCACTGCAGCGATGGTCAAGTACTGGACCACCGACCGACAGTTCGAGGTGGTCGACCGTTGCCTGCAACTCTTCGGCGGGTACGGCTACATGGAGGAATACCCCATCGCTCGCATGTTCGTCGACGGCCGCATCGCGCGCATCTACGCCGGTGCCAACGAAGTCATGAAAGACCTCATCTCCCGCTCGCTCTAGAAAGGGTGCCACCATGGAGGCGTTCCTCTACGACGCAGTGCGCAGCCCACGTGGCCGCGGCAAGAGCTCCGGTTCGCTGTACACCGTCAAACCGGTCGACCTGGCCGCGAACACGTTGTCCACGTTGCTCTCTCGACACTCCCAGCTCGATCCGGCCCTGATCGACGACGTCGTGCTCGGTGTCGTCACCCCGGTCGGCGACCAGGGCTGCGACATCGCCCGGACGGTCGCGATGGTTGCCGGCCTGCCGGACAGTGTCGCCGGCATTCAGCTCAACCGCTTCTGCGGATCGGGTCTGGAGGCCGTGAACACTGCGGCGCAACGTGTTCGGTCCGGTTGGGATAAGCTCATCGTCGCCGGTGGCGTCGAATCGATGTCTCGGGTCCCGCTCGGGGCGGACGGCGGTGCCTGGCCGTGCGACCCGCTGACCAACTATGGCAGCTACTTCGTGCCGCAGGGAGTCAGTGCAGACCTCATCGCGACGATCGAGGGGTTCGACCGCGACGAGGTCGACGCCTTCGCCGTGCGCAGCCAGCAGCGCGCGGCACACGCCTGGTCGATGGGCCACTTCGAGAAGTCGGTCATCCCGGTCTTCGACGCGAACGGCCGGCTGATGCTCGATCACGACGAGATCATGCGACCCGAGACCACCACGGCCGATCTCGCTGCCCTGACACCGTCGTTCGCCCGGATGGGTGCGCTCGCCGGGTTCGATGCCGTCGCGATGCAGAAGTACACCGAGGTCGAGCGCATCGATCACGTGCACCACGCCGGGAACTCCTCCGGCATCGTCGACGGCACCGCGATGGTGCTGATCGGCTCCGAAGAAGCCGGGCGCGCAGGCGGATTGACCCCGCGTGGACGCGTCGTGGCCGGGGTCGTCGCCGGATCGGACCCGACGCTGATGCTCACCGGCCCGGTTCCGGCCACCCACAAGGTACTGGCTGCGGCGGGGCTCACTCTCGACGACATCGCGGTGTTCGAGGTCAACGAGGCTTTCGCTTCGGTGGTGCTCAATTACGCGAACAAGCTGGATATCGACCACGAACGCATCAACGTCAACGGTGGCGCGATAGCGATGGGCCACCCACTGGGCGCAACGGGCGCGATGCTCACCGGAATGGCCCTCGACGAGCTCGAGCGCCGGGGCGAGCGCTACGCATTGATCACGCTCTGCATCGGTGCCGGAATGGGCGTCGCCACCATCATCGAGCGCCTGTGACCATCACGAGACAGAACAACGACCCGAGGACCTTGATGACCACAGCAACTCTGCGGACCCCCACGATCACCGGCGATATCGGCACCGACCGGGTACTCGTGCTGACGATCGACGACCCGACGCAGTCCACCAACACGATGAACACCGCGTTCGGCGAATCGCTCGGACAGACCGTCGACTGGCTCGAGACCAACATCGATGCGTACGACGGCATCATCGTCACCTCGGGCAAGGATTCGTTCTTCTCCGGTGGCGACCTCGAATTGCTGCGCGACGCAGGACCCAACGACCACAAGGCCATCGCCGACGCCCTCGATTTCACCAAGGACAAGTTTCGCCGGCTCGAGAAGCTCGGCAAGCCCGTGGTGGCTGCGCTCGGCGGCACCGCACTCGGCGGCGGCTTCGAGATCGCGCTGGCGTGTCATCGTCGAATCGCGCTGAGCAGAAACAATTCTCGATTCGGTCTACCCGAGGTGACGCTCGGTCTACTGCCCGGCACCGGCGGCGTCACCCGAACGGTTCGGATGTTCGGCATCGTCAAGGCTCTGACACAGGTGGTGGGCCAGGGCCAGCGGTATCGGCCGGCGCAGGCCCTCGAACTCGGACTGATCGACGAGGTCGTCGACACCCACGAGCAGATGATGGCGAACGCACGTGCCTGGATTCTCGCCAATCCCGACGCGCTACAGCCCTGGGACAGGAAGGGATTCACGATTCCCGGCGGCACCGCGGCCTCACCCGCACTGGCTACGCAGCTGCCTGCCTTCGCGGCAACGGTACGCAAGCAGGTCAAGGGTGCACCGATGCCCGCTCCGATCGCCGTGCTTGCTGCGGCCGTGGAAGGGTCGGTGCTCGACTTCGAGTCGGCATCGCTGGTGGAAACCCGGCATTGCACCTCGCTCGCCTGCGGAGCGGTCTCGGGCAATCTGATCCAATCGATGTTCTTCGATCTCGGATCCATCAACAAGGGTGGCTCTCGTCCGAGCGCCGAACCGCACCGGGCACCCGAGAAGGTGCTGGTGATCGGTGCGGGAATGATGGGTGCCGCCATCGCCTACGTCGTCGCCTCGGCCGGGGTTCCCGTTGTGCTGCGCGATGTCTCGATCGAGTCCGCCGAACGCGGTAAGGATTACGCGCGTTCGATTCTCGGCAAGGCCGTGGCGAAGGGACGCAAGACCCAGGCCGACGCCGATGCGGTGCTCGCGCGCATCACACCCAGTTCCGACGCGGCCGATGCCGAGGGGTGCGATCTGGTCGTCGAGGCCGTGTTCGAGGATCCCGCCGTCAAGCAGGGTGCTTTCGAGGCTGTCGACAAGTACCTGACCGCCGACGCACTGCTGTGCTCGAACACCTCGACGCTGCCCATCACCCAACTTTCCCAGGGAGTCTCGCGCACCGCGGACTTCATCGGCACGCACTTCTTCTCCCCGGTGGACAAGATGCCGCTGGTGGAAATCGTTGTGGGAGATCACACCAGCGATTCCGCGCTGGCCCGCGCGTTCGACTTCGTTCGCTCGATCGGTAAGACTCCGATCGTCGTCGGAGACAGTCACGGCTTCTTCACCACCCGCGTCATCGGCCGGTTCATGGACGAGGCGATCTCGTTGGTCGCCGAGGGCGTGCACCCGGCCACCGTCGAGCAGGCAGCTCTTCAGGCGGGCTACCCGTCCGGAGCGCTGGCTCTGATGGACGAGATTTCGTTGACCCTGTCTCGGCACATCCGCGAGGGCATGGCGCAGGCCGCGCGCGCCGATGGTCGACCGTGGATCGTCTCGAAGTCCTATGCCCTGGTCGATCGCATGGTCGACGAATTCGATCGCCCCGGACGCAAGGCCGGACGCGGCTTCTACGAGTACACCGAGGACGGCACCAAAGCCGGATTGTGGCCGGGCCTGGTGGAGCACTGTCACCGTCCCGATCACGGAATTCCGTTCGAGGACATGATGGATCGCATGCTGGTCGCGCAGTCGCTCGACTCGATCGCATGTCTGGACGAGGGTGTCCTGCGGACCGTCGCGGATGCGAACATCGGCTCCATCCTCGGCATCGGCTACCCCGCGTGGACCGGTGGCGTGCTCCAGTTCGTCAATCAGTTCGACGGCGGCATTCCGGGATTCGTCGAGCGGGCCGACCACCTGCGGGCACGGTACGGAGATCGGTTCGTCGTGCCGAGATCACTGCGCTCACGCACCGAGCGGTACCTCTGACGCCTCGCGACGTCGGTTCGGTGCAATCATGACAACCATGCCGGCTGCAAGTACACCCAAGTGGAATCGACTGGAACCGGACAAGCGACGGACGCAGATTTTGGCCGCGGCCGTTCGCTTGTTCGGCGACAAGCCTTATGCCGAGGTCTCGATGTCGGACGTCGCTGCCTCGGCCGGCGTCGCACGCGGGCTCATCCACCACTACATCGGGAGCAAACGCGACCTGTACCTCGAGTGCGTTCGCTTCCTGGTCACCGTGCCGCCGATCGAGGACGTGTACCTGCCGACGGGCTCGCTCGAGGACCGGGCCCGGGGCAGCGTCCACTGGCTGGTCGGCGTCATCAAGACGCACGGTACTGCCTGGGTGTCGGTGGCGAGCGGATCGGGTGTCGACGAGCAGGTTGCCCAGATTCTGGACGAGGCCGATGATCTCGCCGCCGAACGCGTCTTGGAAGCAACAGCATTCGAGGGCAGGGGCGGTGATCGTCGAATCGCGACCTCGGCCGTGCGCGCGTTCGGCGGCATGGTCAAGGCCGCGGGCCGCGAATGGTTGGTGCGCGGCACACTGACGCGCGAGCAGGTCGAGATTCTGTTGACCGACGTGCTCGTCACCGTCCTCGGCACGGCGCGCTCCCTGGACGACGCCCGAGACCGTTAGCCGGACAATCCATTTCGGCAGACCTCACGAGTGGTGAACGCCCATGACTCCTATTGACACTGTGCCAACAAGGTGGAACTGTGGCGGTACTCACCTCGGGCACCCTCGCCCCCACTCGCACAAGGGACTCGCCATGTATCTCACTCAGGGCCTTCACCGCTCCGCGTCGACCACACCGAACCGGGCAGCAACGGTGTTCGGCGATCGTGTTCGTACGTTCGCCGAGCAACTCGACAGAGTGGCAAGACTGGCTGCGGGCCTGCACTCCATCGGCGTCGAGTCCGGCGATCGAGTTGCGATGCTGGCGTTCAACAGCGACCGGTACTCGGAGTACCTGCTCGCGGTGCCGTGGGCCGACGCCGTGCTCAACCCGGTGAACATCCGGTGGTCGCCCGTGGAGGTGGCGTACGCACTCAACGACTCCGACACCAAGGTCCTGCTGGTCGACGACACCTTCGGCGCCATGGTGCCGGCACTGCGCCCCGCATGCGCCGGCCTGCAGACCATCGTCTACTGCGGGGACGGGGCCACCCCCGAGGGCATGGTCTCGTACGAGGACCTCATCTCTTCCCACGATCCCGTTCCCGACGCGCGCCGCAGCGGCGACGCCCTCGCCGGCCTGTTCTACACCGGTGGCACCACCGGCTTCCCCAAGGGCGTGATGCTCTCGCACGCGAACCTCGTCACCTCGGGCCTGGGAACGGTGGCGACCGGACAGCTGCTCGACGACGCGTCGATCCTGCTCCATGCCGCACCGATGTTCCACCTCGCAGATCTGGCCGCATGGGTGGGTCAGGTCATGCTCGGCGGCACCCACGTCATGGTTCCGTTCTTCGAGCCGACTGCCGTCCTCGGTGCCATCGCGACGCACTCGGTCACCGATGTGCTGCTGGTGCCCACCATGATTCAGCTTCTCGTCGACCACCCCACGTTGAATGAGTTCGACACCTCCTCGCTCAGCCGCGTGTTGTACGGAGGATCCCCGATCTCCGCGGGCGTCCTCGAGCGGACCCTCGCCCGGCTCCCGCAGGCCCGCCTCACTCAGGCCTACGGCATGACCGAGCTCGCACCGGTCGCCTCGCTGCTCTGGCCGGAACACCATGTGGGAGAACGCATCGGCTCGGCCGGTCGCGCGGCCCCGCACTCGGAGATCCAGATTCTCGGCCCGAACGACGAGCAGTTGGCCACCGGATCCGTCGGCGAGATCTGCGTTCGCGGTGGACACGTGATGCTGGGCTACTGGAACAAGCCGGACGAGACCGCCGCGGCCGTTCGCGACGGTTGGATGCACACCGGTGATGTCGGCTACCTCGACGCCGACGGATTCCTGTTCGTCGTCGATCGACTCAAGGACATGATCATCACCGGCGGCGAGAACGTCTACAGCGCCGAGGTCGAGAGCGCATTGAGCCTGCACCCCTCGGTGCTGGCGTGCGCCGTGATCGGTGTTCCCGACGGCGAATGGGGCGAGCGCGTCCACGCCTGTGTCGTGCTGGCCGAGGGCGCCGCATCGAGTGTGGAAGAGCTTCGCGATCACACCCGCAGCTACGTTGCCGGATACAAGACCCCACGCACGATCGAGTTCGTCACCGCACTGCCCATGAGCGGTGCGGGCAAGATCCTCAAGCGCGAACTGCGGGACGCCCACGTGGCGAGGGATGCACTCGGAGCTTCCCTGTGACCAGCCAGGTCCGTACGCGAGCCACCTTCGATTCGATCTCGTCCATCGACGACGGTCCGATCGCCTCGTTCACCGTCGATTCGGCGGAGTCCGTCGCGCGAACGGTCGGCCTCGCGCGGAGGGCGCAGCGCACCTGGGCGGCACTACCGCCGCGCACTCGCGCCCGGCACCTGCGGGCCTGGCGACACGAAATTTGGAGTCACCGCGCCGAATTCATCGATCTGATCCACCGCGAGAACGGCAAACCGGCCGACGATGCGCTACTGGAGATCGTCCTGACCCTCGAACACATCGCGTGGGCGGAGAAGCAGGCACCGCGGCTCATGCGATCACGCAGGGTGAACCCCGGCGTGCTGCTCGCGAACTACTCCGCACACGTGGACAAGGTCGCTCTCGGCGTCGTGGGCGTCATCGGCCCGTGGAACTACCCGCTCTATGCACCCAACAGTGCGATCGGTTCGGCTCTGGCGGCAGGCAATTGCGTGGTGTTCAAGCCCAGCGAGTACACCCCCGCGGTGGCGGCTCGCTACGTCCGCGCCTTCCATGAGGCCAATCCTGCTCTTCCGCTGGGCATTCTGTCTCTGGTGACCGGCTACGGCGACACCGGTGCCGCGCTGTGCCGCTCGGGTGTGGACAAGATCGCGTTCACGGGCTCGACGAGAACCGGATCGAAGATCATGGCCACGTGCGCCGAGACGCTCACCCCGGTGGTTCTCGAATGCGGCGGTAAGGATCCGGTGATCGTTGCAGCCGACGCCGATATCGCAGCGGCTGCCGAGGCGGTGGCCTGGGGTGCATTCACCAACGGCGGCCAGACGTGCGTCGGAGTCGAGCGGGTCTACGTCGAGCGCAGTGTCGCAGCACAATTCACCGGATCCCTCGTGCAGCACGCCCGTGCCATCGCGCCCGGTGGCGATGCGTCGGCCACCTACGGACCGATGACGATGCCCAGCCAGATCGACATCGTCCGGCGCCACCTCGCCGATGCCGAGTCGGCCGGTGGCCGAGCACTGATCGGCGGACTGCCGTCGATCGGCGAGCGATTCGTCGGACCCACCGTGTTGGTGGACACGCCCGAGAGCTGCTCGGCCGTCCGCGAGGAAACGTTCGGCCCCACGGTGACCGTCCGTGCGGTCGACAGCATCGAGGAGGCGATCGAGCTGAGCAACGATCATCGGTACGCCCTCGGCGCATCGGTATTTTCCCGCACGCACGGCAAAGAGATTGCGGCGCAGCTGGTGTGCGGTCAGGTCACCGTCAACTCGGTGATCGCGTTCGCAGGCATGGGATCGGTTCCGATGGGCGGCGTCGGTGCCAGCGGCTTCGGCCGGGTACACGGCGACGAAGGGTTCGCAGAATTCTGCCGCACGCACAGCCGTGTCACGAAGCTGTTCGACATCCCCGGATTCGAACTGGTGACGCTGCAACGCCGACGGTGGGTCATGCCGCTGATCGACCGAGTGCTGGGGCTGCGTCACCGCCGCTGAGAGATCAGCGCACCGATTTCACCTGCCAGGTCACCGCTGCCCCGAGTGCGGCCAGTACCCCCACTGCCGCGAACAGCGCCGGGTATCCACCGACGGTGGAGAGGAACACGCTCGCGAGCAGCGGTGCCATGGCAGGTGGAACGATCGCCCCGATGTTCATCACGCCGAGATCGGTCGCCCGACTGTCGGCGGACGGAAGAACCCCGGTCACCAGTGCCTGATCGACGGCCATGTACGCGCCGAATCCGCCGCCCAGCAATGCCGCCGAGACGAACGTCGCGTCCATCGTGGGATGGACCGCCAGGACGAAGCCGGCGACGGCCTGCATCGATGCCGCAACCGCCACGAAGATCTTTCGGCGACGCATCCTGTCCGACAACGGCCCGAAGGTGAACGTGCACACCACACAGGCGATCAGGTAGACGACGGTGACCTCGAGCAGCGATCCCGTCGGATCGGCCACTCGAAGACCGTCGGTGAGGAAGAACAGCAAATAGCAGGTGCCGAGCGAGTTGGCCACATTGACCAGGATTCGACCGCCGAAGGCCCACGCGAAGTCGCGGTGACGCAACGAATCGAGCAGCGAGGCCACGATGCTGCGCAGGCTCAACAGAGCTGTCGGCGAATTGTTTTCGCGGTACGTCAGCAGAAACGGCACCGCGCAGACAACCAACGCGATCGCCACGGCGAGGTACCCGCCCCGTACCGACAGAGCGAGCGTGGACACCAGGGCCAGGCCCGCCACCACGCCCAGTGCCTGCGGCGCATAGATCGCGCTCGACACCGTTCCGCGCTGCTCGTCCGGCACGCGGTCGGCCACCACGGCCGTCAACCCTGCTGTTGCAGCACTCAATCCGAGCATCGCCACCGACCATGCCGTCCCGATTCCGAGGACGGTACTTTGCAGACCCGTGACCACCAACGCACCGGCGAAGAACAGGACACCGCCGCCGAACCACACGCGCCGCCGCCCCAACCTGCTGCGCGTACGATCGCACAGCGATCCGCACACAGGCAGACCGATCAGGAGCACCACGGCGGAGACCGCGTTGATCACGGCGAAGTCGAACACCTTCGACTGCGGATCGATCTCCTGCAATCGCTCGGGTAGAAGCAGCTGCAGTGGAACCAGATTGGCCATCCAATAGCCCAGCCACGCCACGGAGAACACGACAATCCAGAGCGGGCGCACCCGGGTGGTCATCGGTCAGTCTCTTCGCACGGGTGCTGCTGTCCCGTATGCACGGCGCACCACCTCGTCGAGGGTCGCCGCCAGCTGCGCGTCGTCGAGGGTGCGTGGGGTCGCCACCGACGCAGCGGAAAGATAGACCCCGCAGAGCCATTCGAGCAGCTCGATGTTCGACAGCGCCGCCCCGAGATCGTGACCGGTGGCCACCGATCCGTGATGGGCCATGATCACCGCCGACCTCGAACGCATCGCCGCCACCACCGCGTCGGCGAGCTCGGCCGTACCGAACGGCGCGAACGGCACCACCGGGACGGTCCCACCCAGGGCGAGTTGCGCGTAGTGCACGGGCTGCAGTTCGTTCGCGACGAGCGAAAGAGCAACGGCCGCAGAAGAGTGCGCATGCACCACAGCCCGAACCTCGGACGACGCGTAGATGCCCAGGTGCAAGCCCAGTTCCGAGGTCGGTTCGCATGCACCGGCGCGCACGACGGCGTCCATACCGACAACCGTGATGTCCTCGATCGTCGCGTCCGCCAACACCAGCCCGGTCGCCGTCACCGCCACCACATCACCCGCGCGTGCACTGACATTGCCTGCGGTGCCGAGCACCAGGCCCCGTCGGCCCAGGTGCCGGGCGGTCGTTGCGACGGACTGCCGTAGCTCGTCGACGTCGGCCGGCATCAGATGGTCCTGCAGGTGCGCGCGAACTTGCGAACGAATTCGAGGTCGTAGGTGCCGAAGTCGGTTCCGAGGCCCTGTGCCACCTGCGCGGCGGTCGCATTGCCCAGTTCGGCAGCCTCGACGGCGTTCATGCTCAGGGACAGGCCCCGAACGAACCCGGCCGAGAACGCATCTCCGCATCCGCTGGTGTCCACCACGTCCACGGCATACGCGGGGACCTCGACGGCCGAGTCGTTCGTGACGACGAGAGTTGGCGAGGCCCCCGCGGTGGCCACCACGCAGGACGCTCCGAGCTCGAGCAGTCGACGACACCCGTCTTCGACGGTGGCGCAGCCGGTCCAGCCGAGGACCTGCTCGTCGTTGGGCAGCAGGTAGTCGACGTGGGGCAGCGCGGCGGCGAACGCGCCGAGTCCTTCCGGAACGGACGGTGCCAGGCTGTCGACGGTGACGACGACGCCGTCCTCGTGGGCGCGGCGCGCGATGTCGCGGGCGGTGTCCGGTCCGAAGAACTCGGGTCCGCCCAGATGCAGGAAGTCGACGTTGTGGAACATGTTCCACGGAACATGCTGGGCAAGATAGCCGTTGGCTCCGATGACGTGCAGAGCCGGCCGCGATCCGTCCGGCCTGATCGGCAACACCGACGCCGAGGTCTGCACTCCCTCCATCCGATGGACGAGCGAGACGTCGATACCCTCGTCGGCGAGGAGCTGCAGTAGAAACGTACCTGCCGAATCAGCGCCGACGACTCCCGCGGTGTGCACCGCGGCACCCAGCCGGGACAGCACCAGTGCCGTTCCCGCGGCTGTGCCCGCGGCGGACATCGCGATCTGCTCCGCCAAAACCGCCGTCTGACCGTGCGGAATCTCGGTCACCGGCCGCACCAGGGTGTCGAGTATGTGCACCCCGAGGGTGAGGACTTCCGCGGGTTCCCTCATCGGATCGTCGCGGTTCGCTCGGAGAGGATCAGCGCCTCGAGGTTGCACATCGAGATGTCGAATCGTGCGGACATCCCGGCGGTGGCGATGGGTCGCACAATCCGTCCCAGCCAGCGCGGGGAGACGTCGAACCAGAATTCGAAGGTCATCGCGGTCGAGGTCCCTCCGCTGAGCGGTGCGAAGCGAAAGACGTTGGCCACATTGGTGAGCGGCGCGAATCCCTGACCCGAATCGATTCGCAGTCGGTTCGGTTCCAGATGCCGGACGGTCCACGTGGCGTTGGTGGTGAAGCGGCCGAGTGCCGCCACTTTCTCGGTGTAGACGCCACCTGTTCGTGCGGTGCCGTGATGAGCGGTGACGGCACGGACGTCGGACACCCATTCCGCATAGCGGCTGGTGTCACCGGTCAGTGCCCAGACCTCCTCGGGGCTCACCGAGAGTGTGCGATGAGCCGAGATTACGAAGCGTTGTTCCACGAGAGTTCTCCTTCGGTCGAAAGTATGTCTGCTGCGGCCTTTTCACCCGATCGCACGGCACCGTCCATGTATCCGTTCCAATAGTCGGAGTGCTCGGCACCGGCCCATCGCACTCGACCGAACGGAACATCGCGCCACCGTCCGAGCCCCGTCAACACTCCGGGGGTCAACACCGCGGTCGGCCCACCGCGCGTCCACTGTTCTTCGGTCCAGTCCAGTTCGATCCACTCCGTCGGTTCCAATGCGCGCGGACCCGCCACCGAGGCAAAAGCACGCAGCACCTCACCGCGGCGCTCGGATTCGTTGCCCTCGGAACAGTTTCGGCCGCCTCGATGGCGCGCGCCCCAGGTGCCGACGAATCCCATCAGCACTCCGTGGCTTCCGTCGGGAGGCGAGTTGTCGAACATCGAGGACACCGGCACGGCACTGTCGCGAAAGAGTGCCTGGCCGGACAGCCCGCTCGTGCGCCAGAACGGTTCGGGATACACGGCCTCGCACTTGGCCAGTCCGCCGAAGTTCATCCGCTGGAACAGTGCTTCCTGCGCCGCGGGAAGCGTAGGGCTCCAGTCGATTCGGGTGGCCAGAACAGGCGGAATCGCGACGACGACCGATCGGGCCACCCACGACTCGGTATCGCTGTGCACCACCACGCGATCCGGATGCTGCTCCACGCGGCGCACGGGAGTATCGAGGCGGACCGAATCACCGAGTCGCGACGCCATTTCGATGCAGATCGCCTGTGAGCCACCGAGAAATCGCCACTGCTGCGCTCCACCGGCGACACTCATCAAGCGGTCGACGGTGCCGGGGGTGTACTCGTTGCCTGCCCCGGCCACGTACGCCAGGCCGAAGAGCGCCGACACATCGGCGGATGTGCCGCCGAACACCGAACCGAGCAGGATGTCGAGCAGTTCCACACCGCCGTCGGTGGCCGAGTGTTTTCGGGCCCAGGTGGCGAGAGTCTGCGTGTCCCACTCGGAGGCACGCGGTGCCGACCACGGTCTACCCACGGGGATCTGCCCGGCAGCCCGATCGATTCGCGCCACCAGCATCCCGACGTCGGGTAGCGCCGCCAGATCCGGCGGCACTCCGCCGTCGAAGCGTCGGGCGCGTCCGTTCTTGACGTAGACGCTCGATCCGATGTCGTATGCGGGAAACGTCCCGACGCCCACGGACGCGGCCAGGCGGAGGATGTGGTCCTGCGTCGGACCGACGAACTGTCCGCCGGTCTCCACCACCGCGTTCTCCCCGAGTGCATGGTTGACCGTCCGTCCGCCCACCCGGTCTCTGGCCTCGAGAACCTGGACGGTCAACCCTGCGGCTGTCAGTTTCCTGGCGGCAGTCAGACCCGCGAGTCCTGCGCCGACGACCACCACGTCCACACGCGAGGCTTCCGAGATCTCGTTCATCGGTGCTCCTTTCCGGGCTGTTCGATGTAGCGGCGACAGTAACTCAATATTGGCCACTAGGCCAGGATTGACGGAAAGTGCCTGCTGGAGAGCACTGCGATGGAGCTCAGCGACAACACCCCGGCTACGTTGTAGCCATGACCGAAGAGCGCCGGAAGACTCGATACGCGCGTGGCCAGGAGCGCCGGGACGCCCTGGTCGACGCCGCCATCGGTGTGATCGGAATACGCGGACTCGAACGCGTCTCGTTTCGGTCCGTCGCCGACGCCGCGGGCTTCCCGCCGTCGACGACCAGCTATTTCTTCGGCTCGGTCGGCGAACTCATCGATGCCGCGATCACTCGAATCGCCGAGAACGTGACGACCAAGGTCAACGCGTTACTGGACGTCGCGCAAGCCGGTGGACTCACTCGCGACGATCTCGCCGACGCGATCATGGACCTCGTCTCACTGCTGTCCTCTCCGGAGGACGACGACTCCCTCGTGCAGTTCGAGGCGTACCTCGCCGTGCGTAGGCGACCGGAGCTCGCGGTGTCGGTGCACCGAATCATGCGGATGATCGAGGAGGCGGCCGAGGCCGCGCTGGGAGCATTCGGCATCGAGGAACCGCATCTACCGGCGCGGCACTTCCTGGCCCTGATCGACGGTTACACCCTGCACGAGATCGCCAGGCCGACACCGGGCGGCAATCGGACCGAGCTGAAGGACGCTCTGCTCCGCGTGCTCGACTCGTACGTACCGCGGGCCTGAATTCGGAAAAGGAACGCGTCAGGTCGTTCCGACGAGAAGCGGCACGATGTTGCGGTGCGCGAACGCGAGCAGATCGTCGTACGTATCGAGCGGGGCGGCGGCCGACGGGGTCAGCAAGATCGAATGCACGACGCGCACAACGATTTCCGGAGCGTCCGGCACGGCGAAGGTGTCGGATTCCAGCTCACCCCTGGCAATGTGCGCGGCAGCGTTGATCGCGGACACGAGCAATGCCGATGCGTTCGTGGTCAATTGCTCGAGCACCAACGAACTCTCGGAATCGAACATCTTGATCAACACCGGATTGGTGCGCACCGAGTCGATCGTGGTCGCGAACCCGTGAGCGGCCCGATCCGCGCGTGACGTCTGTTCCGCAGCCGCAGCCGCCACCGCCACGAACAATCGCGACGACTCCCGCGCCATGACGGCTCGCACCAGGTCGTCCTTGGACCCGATCCGGCGATAGACGGTAACCCGGTTGATCCTGGCGCGCTTGGCGACGTCGCCGATGGTGGTCCGAGGAATTCCCACCTCACCGAACAGTTCCAGGGCGGCATCGAGGATCGGCCCGTCGTCACCATCTGGATGCATCGTTCGATCCTATCGGCCGTCCAACACCCACGAATGCAACATTGCAACACATACTGTTGCTATGTAGCATCAGGTGATCATCGTGCAGAAACGGAGTTCGGAATGTCTCGGAACAAGGCGATCGACGCGAACGAGCAGTACACGGACGAGTCCTATGCGATCGTCGCGCGCGCAGTGACATTCGACTGGTCCGGCGTTCCGCTCCAGTACATCCCCCACGAGTGGTACGCCACCCACTTCTGGAACGTGATGCACCTGGTCCTGCCCGAGGGCGAACGCGCGATGGCGGACGTGTTCGCCCGCGCACTGCCGTTCATCGACGACCGCAGGCTGCACGAGGAGGTCGTGGGATTCGTCGGCCAGGAAGCAACGCACGCGTCCTCCCACGAGAGCTTCCGCAACTACCTCGTTGCACACGGAGTGGACATCGAACCGATTCTGCAGCGCATTCGCTTCGCCGTGGGTGTGGTGTTCGGCGACCACGGCCTCACCGGCCGCGCAGGCAAAGCTTGGTTGAACGAGCGTCTCGGAATCTACGCAGCGGCAGAGCACTTCACTGCCGTGGTGGGCGAATGGCTGCTCGACAACACCGAATTCGACCGTATCGGCGTCGACCCCACGATGCTGGACCTGCTGCGTTGGCACGGCGCGGAAGAGCTCGAGCACCGCAACGTCGCATTCGACGCGTTCCAGTACGTCGACGGTGGCGGATTCCGCCGTGCCAGAACGGCAGTCGTCGCCAGTGCCGGATTGGCGGTGCTGTGGTTCAGCACCGCCGCGTACCTGTACAAGAACTCGGTTGCCACGCCGCGCACCGGAAGACGCCGAATGCGGGCTCCCTGGCCGATCGCCTTCGCACGCGCATCACGCAAGCACCTCATCCCCGGTCTGTCGTTCCTGTTCGTACAGCTCGCCCTCTACATCCGCCCGGGCTTCCATCCCTCGAACATGGGCGACATCGACAAGGCCGTGCAGTATCTGGCGATCTCCCCGGCAGCACTGGCGGCCCAGCAGTGACGACAACGACGCCTCCGGTGCACAGCCATCTGGGCGAGGTCGACGTGACGGCGCCCGGCATCGGACTGCGGGCCGTCGGTGCCGCGTCCCGCCTCTACGCCAAGCTCGTCACCGATTTTTCGATCGTCACGGCCCTGTCCCCGGCGCGGCCCCGGCGAAGCGTCGGATACGAATTCGAGACCGTCGTCGACGAGACGATCGACGAGGCCGAGGACGTTCGCTCACTGGTGTTGTCTCGCAGAGACGGTGCACAGCTTCCGACGTGGCTGCCCGGAGCGCACATCGACGTCACCACCCCGTCCGGCTCGGTGCGGCAGTACTCGCTCGCCGGTCGCCCCGGCGCAGGTGATCGCTACCGCATCAGCGTCCGCAAGATCCCCGGCGGCACGGCGTCCACCGAGATCCACACCCTCACCCGAGGCGATGTCCTCCGAGTTCGCGGACCCCGCAACGCCTTTCCGATGGCCGAGGCCGAGCACTACCTCTTCGTGGCCGCCGGAATCGGCATCACCCCCATCCGGGCGATGATCGAACGCGCCGCCCAGGACGGGGCGCGGTGGACGCTGTACTACCACGGTCGGTCTCGGGCGAGTCTGCCGTTCGTTGCCGTGCTGCAGCAGTTGGCCCTGACCTCACGTGGTCAGGTGATCGTCAAGACCGACGATGTCGACGGACTTCCGATTCCGGCGGACATCGTCGATCTCGGGATGGGCACCTCCGCGATGTATGTCTGCGGGCCTGCGGCACTGTCGAGCAGGCTTCGTGCCGAGGCCCTCTCGAGTACCGCCGTCCGTGGATTCCACACCGAATTGTTCGCGCCCGCACCGGTGGTGGACGGCACGCCGTTCGTGCTGCAGCTCGCCCGCTCCGGCGAGACCGTCGAGGTCGGTGCCCAGGAGACCGCTCTCGACGCCCTCCGTCGATCGAGGCCGGACCAGCCCTATTCCTGCCGCCAGGGCTTCTGCGGAGCGTGCGTGGTCGGTCTCGTCGGCGGACGCGTCGATCACCGTGACCGCGTTCTCGACGCCTCCGAACGCGAAAACTCGCTCACCCTGTGCGTCTCGCGCGGCGCCGTCGACGGCGAAGTTCTCGTCCTCGATCTGTAGAAGGAGCTCGAACTCTCATGACTGCAACACAATCCGGCACGGCCATGCCGCACATCGACGTCGCGATCATCGGCGCGGGATTCGGCGGTCTCGGTGCCGCAATCCGACTCGAGCAGGAAGGCCGCGGCGACTTTCTGATCTTCGAGCGTGACACCGCCGTCGGGGGAACGTGGCACGTGAACACCTATCCCGGTGCGCAGTGCGACATCCCGTCCGCGCTGTACTCGTTCTCGTTCGCGCCCAACCCGGACTGGACGCGGTTGTACCCGCTGCAGCCCGAGATCGAGGCATATCTCAACGACTGCACCGACAGGTTCGGGATCAGGGATCGTATCCGCTTCGGCCACGAGGTACTGGACGCAACCTGGTACGACGAGCAGGCCCGGTGGGTGGTGCGGACGAGTGCAGGAACGTGGTCGGCGCGCATCCTCATCGGAGCCCTCGGGCCGTTCAGCGAACCGGCCACGCCCAGAATCGAAGGCCTGGAATCGTTCTCAGGCAGTGTGTCCCATTCGGCGAAGTGGGACCACGAGCACTCCGCCGAAGGTCGACGCATCGCCGTCATCGGCACCGGAGCATCTGCGGTGCAATTCGTTCCGCGCCTGGCCCCCGAGGCCGCACACCTGACTCTGTTCCAGCGGACGCCGACATGGATTCTTCCGCACCCCGACCGGCCGATCTCCGAATCCGGCAGGTCCATGCTTCGGAAGTACCCCCGGGCCCAGCGGGCCATGCGCCGGGTGTTCGATCTGTTCCAGGAAGCGTTGGTACCCGGACTCATCGGCCATCGCTCGTTGCTGGCACCGCTCACGGCTATGGGGCGTGCCCACCTGCGCCGGCAGGTCAAGGATCCTGTTCTTCGCGAGAAGCTCACGCCCAATTACGCATTCGGCTGTAAGCGACCCACCTTCTCGAACAAGTTCTATCCCGCACTGTGCCGAGAGAACGTCACCGTCGAGACCACCGGCATCGCTCGGATCGTGCCCGAGGGCATCGTCGCCACCGACGGAACCGTGCACGAGGTGGATGCGATCGTTCTCGGGACGGGATTCACCGTGTCCGGCCACACCGGCTTTCGGCGCATCGTCGGCCGCGACGGACAGTCGTTGGCGGACAAATGGCCCAACGGCGAGATGTTTTCGTACCGGGGTACCACGGTGCACGGGTTCCCGAACTTCTTCATGCTGCTCGGCCCCAACTCGGTGGTGTACACCTCGCAGGTGGTCACCATCGAGGCTCAGGTGAACTACATCCTCGCGGCGTTGCGCGCCATGGACTCCAACGCGATCACGGCGCTCGAAGTGAGCATGCGCGCGCAGTCGACGTTCGCCGAACACACCGACCGCACGCTCGCGGGATCGGTGTGGAACTCCGGCGGGTGCAGCAGCTACTACCTGAGCCCGTCGGGCCGAAACGTGACGTACTGGCCCGGTTCGGTGCGCAACTTCACCCGGCGTATGTCCACGATCGATCTCGGCCACTACCACTGGCGCAGTGTGGATTCCCCGGCCGATACCGAGCTCGTGACGACGAAGGACCTCGCATGAAGAACCGAATCGACCTGCCCGGGAAGGTGGCGTTGGTGACCGGTGGAGCGCGTGGAATCGGAGCCGCGACGGTCGCGGAATTGGTATCCGCGGGAGCCTCCGTGGCTGTGGTCGATCGAGACTTTCCACCGGACGCTGCGCGTTCCGAGCGGATCCTGCTGCTCACCGGCGACGTCACCGATCCCGATGCGATGGCGGACTGCGTGGCCGCGACGGTGAGCGAATTCGGTGTTCTCGACATCGTGATCGCCAACGCCGGCATCACGCCCCCGCCCGCCACCATCAGGACCGTCGACCGCGCAGTGTTCGATGCGGTGGTGGCCGTGAACTTCGGTGGTGTGCTCAACATCGTGCGCGCTGCGTCCGACGAGATCGTCGCGAGCGGTGGCCACATTCTGCTCGTATCGTCCTGTGCCGCTTTCACTCCCGGCATGGGCGGGTCTGCTTACATGGTGAGCAAAGCGGCGGTCGAACAGCTCGGCCGCGCGCTGCGAATCGAACTGGCGGCCGTGGGCGCAACAGCGGGTCTGGCGTACTTCGGTGTGGTGGATACCGATCTGGCCCGCAACACCCTCGACAGCGATCCGATGGGCCGACGGATCGGCGAATTTCTGCCGTGGCCACTGAATCGGCGACTGCCCTCGCAACACGCCGCAGAGTTGCTCGTGCACTCGGTCCGCACGCGTCGGGCCCGCATCATCGCGCCGGCCACCTGGACACCGTACTTCTGGCTCCGCGGGGTTCTCAACCCGATTCTGGAACGCAGACTTGCGAAGGACCGCGCGATAGCCGAGATCATCCGGGACCTGGAGAATGCGCATGCCCACTGAGTCTCGCCGGCACGCGTTGGTGCTAGTCGCTGTCCCCGTCCACGCTCGGTACGTCACTCATGGGCGGTAGCGATCGCGCGCACAGGTCCCTGGCGTCGGTGTCGGGTACTCCGAGGGCGAGCAGAACACCGTAGGCCATCTTGTCGACGGACTCGATGTCGTCTCGATCGGGCTGCTCGAGCAACAACTGGCCGAGGCCGATCAGCGCGCCCGCCACCAACGCCAGAGACAGCTGGAGGTCCGGTACCCGAAAGTAGCCGGCGGCGACGCCGGCCTGGATGTCTCTGGCCGCGCGTGGACCGAGACCGTGTTGCGAGGTGATCAGGTCGGGGCCGGAATGGATGAGTACGCGGCTCAGTTCCGGCTGCAGCCGAAACAGGCGCCCTGCGATTCGGAAGGATCGGGTGAAGGCTTCCGCCGGATCGGCCGAGCTGTCGGTCAGCGAATCGAGATAGTTTCCCAGCAGTTCCAGGGCACCGTCGACCGCGGCCTGGAACAGTTGCTCGCGGCTGACGAAGTGGTTGTAGAAGGACCCCATCCCGACGTCGGCGGCCTGGGTGATCTCCGCGATCGGAGCGTTCAGTTCGCCGCGGGCGATGAATCCTTGCGCCGCTGCGATCAGCGCGCCGCGCGTGCGCGCTTTGCGCCGCTCGAGCCGATTCGGGGTCTCTGTCATGTTCCCTACTTCTGTCTGCCGCTGGTCGACGCCCTGACTCTTCCTCACCGCTGACGAATTTGTCAATAATCTTGACTGACAGTGCTGTCATAGGTGACGATATTGTCACCAACGAGGGAGGGCTTCATGGGACACGACGTCGACGGCCACAAGGACATGCACGTGGACCAGGGCGCACTCCCCGGCGAGCACCCCGGTCGCGCGAAAGATCCGATCATCAAGGTTCGAGACATCGCCTGGCTGGAGTTTCGCAAGCCGGATCTGACCAAGGCCGAGGCGTTCGCTGTCGCCTTCGGTTTCACCGTCTCGCTTCGCACTCCGGAGGAGATCCATCTGCGCGGCACGCAGGTCGGCGCACCGTGTGTGATCATCCGCCGCGGCAAGCGAACACGCTTCGTGGGCGCAGCCTTCGCCGCCGCCGACGACGGCGACCTCATGAGATTGGCCGAGGCCACCGGGCAGCGGGTCCAACGGCTCCCCGAGACACTCGGCGGTGTCGCGGTCACGCTCACCGATCCGGGCGGGCAGCCCGTCCAGGTGGTGTCCGGATACACCGAGCATCCCGAACTTCCCGGTCAGGAAGCGCACACCTACAACTTCGGTGACCCGCGCTTTCGACTCAACGCGACGCAGCGGCCACCGCGTCAGCCCGCCCGGGTCCAGCGCCTGGGACACGTGGTGCTCCAGCGCACCGGCTACCTCCAGAATCTGGACTGGTATCTGCATCATCTCGGCCTGATCGTCAGCGACTTCCTCTACTACGACGGCCAGCGCGATCGCGGTCCGGTGATGAGTTTCATCCGCTGCGATCGTGGCAACACTCCGTCCGATCATCACACTCTCGCAATGACTCTCGGCCCGTCCAACCGGTACGTGCACTCCGCCTACCAGGTGTCCGATCTCGATGCCATCGCCGCGGGCGGCGAGTACCTGACCCAACGTGGGTACCGACATTCGTGGGGCATCGGCAGACACATCCAGGGCAGCCAGATCTTCGACTACTGGCGTGATCCCGACGGTTTCCTGGTGGAACATTTCAGCGACGGCGACATGTTCGACAACTCCCTCGAACCCGGTTGGGCCCCGATGACGGCGTCCGGGCTCGCCCAGTGGGGACCGCCTGCGTCGAAGGACTTCCTCGGAATCGCTCCCAGCAGAGCGTCATTGCACGAACTGAAATCGATCTTCTCCTCACTGCGCAACGACAACGAGTTCGACACCGATCGCCTTCGCGGCCTGATGAAAGTGGCATCCTCATGAGCATCGCTGTACTCCGCACCGCCGACGCGTGGTGGGTCGAAACCCCCGCAGGCGCGTCACGCATCGACACCTCCGCGGTCAGCACCGCCGAGCTCCTCGCCGATCGGCCGGCCATCGAATCCGCGCGCAGTTCGACCGATGTCGTTGCCGTGGAAACACTGTCGTTGATCTCGCCGGTGACGGCACCCTGCCGCGTCATGGCGAACATGACCAACTACGTCTCCCACGTCAAGGACTCGGGGATGAACCCCGACACCGTTCCGCTGACGTTCTTTCGCAAGACCTCCGGTTCCATCAGCGGACCCACCGACGACGTGATCAAGCCGCCGCACGTGAAGCTGCTCGACTACGAAATCGAGATCGGACTGGTGTTCGGCAAGACGCTCACCGTCGGAACCAAGGTCGACGCCTCCAACGTGGCCGAGTACATCGCCGGGCTCGTGCTCACCAACGACGTCTCTGCCCGCGACGTCCAGCTGCCGAAAACTCAGTTCTACGAGGGCAAGTCGTATCCCACCTTCACTCCGGTCGGGCCGCGCCTGGTTCTTCTGGAGGCCGGCGAGTTCGATCGGTTCGGCGAACTCGCACTGACCCTGCGGGTCAACGGCTCCGTGCGACAGGACAGTACGGTCGCCGACATGATCTACCGCCCGGTCGAGTCGCTGAAGGCGCTGAGCAAGTTCCAGCGGATAGACCCGGGCGACCTGCTGCTCACCGGCACTCCCGGTGGAACCGCGTTGAAGGCCCCCGCCAAGCCGATCGAGATGATCGGATCGTTGGTTCCACCGTCGGTCAAGTGGAAGGTCTTCTTCAAGAAGCAGGCCAAGAATCCCGCGTTCCTGAAAGACGGCGACGTCCTCGAACTGACCTGCTCGACTCCCGACGGAGCCCTCGATCTGGGAGTCCAGCGCACCCGGGTCTCCTACCGATGACCGGTACCGAGTCCGACGGCAGACACTTTCCCGTGGTGATCGTCGGTGCCGGTCCGACGGGCATGACCGCGGCGTTGCTGTTGGGCCGGTACGGCGTGCCCTGCCTCGTGCTGGACCGGTGGGAGGACGTCTACCCGCAGCCGCGGGCAGTCCATCTCGACGACGAGGTGTACCGCATCCTCGGCGATCTGGGCCTGGCCGAGGACTTCGCGGCCATCTCGCGTCCCGGTCGCGGACTGAGGTTGTGCGACAAGCGGATTCACACGCTGGCCGAGTTCGAGCGGGATCCCGACGATCGACCGCACGGCTACCCGCAGGCCAACATGTTCGATCAACCCGAACTCGAGCGTCTGATGCGTTCCCACATCACGCGTTACGACTCCGTGCAGATGCGTGGCGGATGCGAGATCACCGATGTGCAGAACCTGAAGGATTCGGTTCGGGTCCGGTACAACTCGACCGAGGACGGGACGCCACATTGGGTGACCGCCGACTACGTCCTCGGCTGCGACGGTGCCAACAGTGTGGTGCGCAGGTCCATCGGCTCGAAAATGGAGGATCTCGGTTTCGAGCAGCGATGGTTGGTCGTGGACATCGAGACCGATGTCGATCTCGAACAGTGGGATGGCGTGCACCAGGTGTGCGATTCCGAGCGATCGGCGACGTACATGCGCATCGGCCCCACCCGCTACCGCTGGGAGTTCCGGATGCTCGACGGCGAGACCCTCGACGAGTTCACCGATCTCTCGGCCATCCACCCGTTCATCGCACCGTGGTTCGTTTCCGGCGAGATCCCGGACATGAAGCTGATTCGCAGCGCGGAGTACACCTTCCGTGCACGGGTGGTCGACCGATGGCGTGATCGCCGGGTGTTCCTGCTCGGCGACAGCGCGCATCTGACGCCGCCCTTCATCGGGCAGGGGATGGGCGCAGGACTCCGAGATGCGCGCAATCTGGTCTGGAAGCTCGTCGGCGTGCTCGACGGGCATCTGAAGGAGACCTCGCTCGACAGCTACGAGACAGAACGAAAGACGCACGCCAAGCAGATGATCGAGTTGGCAGTCGCGATCGGATGGGCCATGACCGGCGGCAGCCGGCTCACCGGCATCATGCGCGCGAACATCGCACCCGCCCTCGGCTATCTGCCGTTCATCGGCGAGAAGGTCACCGCCAGCACGACCCCGCCACTCGCTCGATCGCCGTACGTGCTGCGTTCACCCGTTCCGGTTCGCACACTGGCCGGAAAGCTCTGCCCCAACAGCCCGTTGGACGGCGGAGCTCGTCTGGACGACCTCGCACCGGGCCGGTTCCTGTTCGTCTCGTCGACACCCCTGGCCGTCGGGCACCGTCGAGAGATCGAACGCCGCGGAGCCGTCGTCGTCGAGGTTGCGGCGTCGTCGGAGCTGGGGGTCTGGCTGCGCCGCGGCCACGCTGTCGCCGCCATCGTGCGACCGGACCGCACGGTCATGGCGTCGGGCACCTCGGTGCCGTCCCTGCACACCAAAGTGCCGACCACAGCTTTTCGCAGGACAGAATGCCCGGCACCTGTCGCGACGAAGCCGGCACCTACCCGCACCGTGAACAAGAGGCGTAGATGAACACTGCAATAGTCACCGGAGCGACGTCCGGAATCGGCGAGGCCGTCGCCGAGGTTCTGATCTCTCGGGGCTACCACGTCATCGGAACGAGCCGCGACAGCTCCTCGGTGGCCGACCCGATACCCGGCGTCGACTACCGCGACCTGGATCTGACCGACCCGGCATCGATCCGGCGGTTCGCGGACGGCATCGCCGACGCCCCGGTGGATGTGCTGATCAACAACGCAGGCGAAAGCCAGTGCGGCCCACTCGAAGAGCTGCCCATCGACGCGATCACCCGGCTGTTCCAGCTCAACGTCTTCGGAGCGATCGAGTTGACGCAGGCCGTGCTGCCGGGCATGCGAGATCGTGGCAGCGGAAAAATCGTCAACATCGGGTCGATGCTCGCGAGCTTTCCGCTGGCCTATCGCTCGTCGTACGCCGCCACCAAGGCTGCGATCAAGGGGTTCGCCACGGCCGCGCGCTACGAGCTCAAGCCCTACGGAATCGACATCACCACAGTCGAACCCGGGGCCATCGCCACCGGGCTCTCGGCCCGTCGGACCAAGTACTGCGGCCCGCATTCGCCCTACCTCCGTGACTTCACCACGGTGATCTCACAGCTGGACGCCAAAGAGGCCGAGGGAATTACAGCCGAGACCGTCGCTCTCACCGTCCTCAAAGCCGTCGAGGACAAGAAGACGCTGCCCATCTACGCGGTCGGCAGCAATGCTCCGGCGGTGTTCCTCGCCCAGCGATTGCTGCCGCGCACGGTGTTGGAACTGTTCACCGCTCGCGCCTACGGGCTGCCCAGCAAGCGGCCGGTGAACTAGCGAAACAGGTTCGCGACGAACGGAATCGTATCCGCCTGCGACTGCACGAAGGCTCCACTGTGGTCGGTGTTGTAGGCCCGGAACGTCACCGGCTGACCGTTGGCCGTCAGACGGGCGACGTAGGCGGCGGTTGTGGGGAACGGAACGTCGATGTCCTGCAGGCCGTTTCCCATGAAGAACGGCTTGTCGAAACCGGTCTCGGGCATCGCCATGTAGTCGTCGAGGACGGCGGTGAAGTTCGGCAGACCGGTCAGTGGTGCCGTAAAGAAGTCACCGATCGTCACACCGTCGAGTTGTGCCTCGAAGTCCGTCACACACGTCGTCTCGGCCAGATCTGCATACTTCTTCCCGAGCGGGGTCAGGATGTCGTCCAGCCCGAGCTCGGGATGCGCGTAGCGCAGTGACGCGCCGATGTACGCGACGTAGGCGGTCAGGCCCGACGGTAGTACCACCGGCGGTACGCCCGGTCCACCGATCGAGATCAACTTCTCGATGTACGCGGGAGTACCGGTTCCGACGGCCCCGCGGTAGTCGAGATCGGGGCCGCCGAACTCGGTCGCGTACCGAGCGGTGTAGATCGCAGCGCCACCGCCCTGCGATTGGCCGACGGCCACCCAGGATCGCGAGAGGTCCTCGCTGTAGTTGCGGCCCGCCTTGACCATGTCGACCACGTTGTGAGCCGTGGTTCGACCGTCGAGATACGTTGGCAATCCTGGTGTTCCGAGGCCGGCATAGTCACTGGCGACGATGGCGTAGCCCTGCGCGAGCCAGTTCGCCAGGTACGGCAGATCTCGCTCTGCGTAGGTCGGACCGATCAGAGACGGCGCACACGCGTCGCCGAGCCCGGAAGTGCCGTGGGCCCACGAGATCACCGGCCAGCCACCCTCCGGCGCAGTTCCGGGCGGTAGGAAGACGGTGCCGGTGCTCAGAGCCTTCTCACCGAAGGTATCGGTGGTGACGTAGGTGAGCACCTCGGCCGAGGCCGCGCCGGGAATCCAGAGGTTTCGGTCCAGATCGCGAGTCGAGACGACGTCACCGATCTTCTGAGTGATAGACGGTGCAGCGGAAGCAGGTACGGCCAGCAGCGCCGTCGCCATGCTCGACGCGAGCGCCGCGGCAACTGCGAGGACACCGATCCGACGCCGAGAGTTCACTGGTTCTCCATTTCGTTCGAGTGTGTGAAGCCACCGCGTTCGTCGATGCGCGCCACTTTGTAATACACGACCGCTCCGATCCACACGACGAAGAACGTGCCGACGACGAGTTGGCCGGCCAGATTGAGATCGATGACGGACAACGCGTCCCACAGTCCGCCGGTCAGCCCGTACTGCTCGGCGAGCAGGGTCAAGAGCTGCACCGTGCCGATCACCAGAGCAACGAAGACGGACAGTCCCGTCATCGTCATGTTGTAGTAGATCTTGCGCACCGGCGTCACGAACGCCCAGCCGTACGCCTTGGACATGAAGATGCCGTCGATGGTGTCCATGGTGGTCATGCCCGCGGCGAACAGAACCGGCAGGGCGATGATCGCCATCGGCGGAAGTCCGCCTGCCATGGCCGTCGTGCCTGCGATCGCGAGCAGACCGACCTGGGTGGCGGTATCGAATCCGAGCCCGAACAGCAGACCCAGCGGGTACATCTGCCACGAGTGGTCGATCAGCTTGTCGTAGCGACCTCGGAACAGTCGATTCATCAGCCCACGCTTGGCCAGCAACTCGTCGAGTCCGGCTTCGGTGAACTCACCTCGTTTCGCGCGTCGCCACACTCCGACGATTCCCGCGAGCACTGCGATGTTCAACGCCGCGATGAGATAGAGGAACGTTCCGGAGACCAGTGTGCCGATGATGCCGCCGACTCCGGCGAACGCGTCCTGGAACGCCGTCGCCCGCGACGCGACGAACGCGATGGCGGCGACGAAGACGAACACGACGGTCGAATGACCGAGTGAGAAGAAGAGCCCGACGGCCAACGGCCGCTTGCCCTTCTGCAGCAGAAAGCGGGTGGTGTCGTCGATGGCGGCGATGTGATCGGCGTCGAAGGCGTGCCTGAGCCCGAGGGTGTACGCCAACACGCCGGCTCCGGCGTAGACCAGCGTGCCGTCCGCTCCGGTGAGGTTGTGGATACTCGGAATGGAGTTGTAATGGGTGAACAACCCCCACCCGATCACGTGCAGGGCGGCCACGACTCCGGCCATGGCCAGCAGGCGGGGGATCTCGTCGGGAGTGAATCGACTCTGCCGCCGGCCGACCTCGGCGCGCGATAGCTCACTCGTCATGAAGAACATTGTGACCGACGACAACGAATTACTCTTCCCGCGCAGCCTCGGCCAGGACGCGCGTCGAGTCGCGTTCCACGGACCAGTAGGCCAGGAGGGCGAACACTCCCCCGATCGCCAGCAGCGGAAGAAGCGGAATCAGGCCGACGGTGAGTGAATCCGCCGCGTCGGACACCACACCGACCATGAGCGGCCCAACGGCACCGCCCGCGGTCGCGGCGATCTGCAGCATGCCGAATCCGAGACCCCGATCGCGTGCCGGAACCACGTCGGCGACACAGGCGGTGAGCGTGGGAAGGGCGAAGGCCGAGAAAAAGGCGAACACGGTGAGCAGAACGACGAACATCACCGTGGAGTTCATGCCGAGCGCGATCGACATGAACACACTTCCCACCAGAATTCCGCTACCGCCCAGCAGTACTCGCCACTGCGCGAGGCTGGTGCCGACGACGGCTCGACGGGTTGCCATCGCCGCGACGAGCGTGCCGAACACGATTCCCAGCAGTGTCATTCCTCCGCCTGCCGTCGCGGCGGCCGATTCGGACAGGCCGTACCGGCGTTGCAGCAGGCTCGGCAGCCAGAAGGTCAGACCACCGATCGACAGACTCATGACCGTCAGGGCCGCGCCGGTGAACCACAGCGTTCGGATGGGCAGCAGTCGGCGTAGCTGGGTGGCAAGCGGTCCGGACGGCGTAGGAATCTGCGCACTCGGGTCTGCGCGGGCCGCCAACCGGTCTGCGTATCCGCGTTCGGGTTCTCTCAGACGTGAGACGAGCACTGCGACAAGCAGTCCCGGGATCGTCATGACCATGAACGCCCCGCGCCAACCCAGCCAGTCCGCCAGCACACCACCCAGGACTATGCCCGCCCCGCCCAGGTACGCCGAGGTTCGCCACCAACCGAACGCGGTGGATCGTGTTGCAGGCGGGTAGAAGTCGGCAAGAAGGCTCGCACTCGCCGGGTTGTCCACGGCCTCCGCGGCGGCAAGACCGACCCGCACGAGGTAGAAGATCAGGAAAGTGGGTGCCAGTGCCGAACCGAGAGTTGCCAGAGACCACAGAACGACGACCCAGGTCACGATCCTGCCGCGATCGTGACGGTCGGCAAGGTATGCAGCCGGTATCGCGAGGACACCCGCGGCGATCGCGGACGCACTGGGCAGCGATCCCGCCACCGCGTCGCCGAATCCCCATTCGTCCTGCAGCTGAGGAAGAACCGCGGCCACGAGGCTGAATTCGATACGGTCCACGAAGGCCACGAGCACCAACACGATCGCCGGTCCCCAGCCGAACGGAAGGACTGCAGAACCGGGCCCGGTTCGCAACGTCCCGATGGTTCGCCAACGATTGCCGCGATCGACCGTCGTACCTCGATCGATACCGGTCGCCATGTGTCGTCCCCCGATTCAGCGTTGTGACCTGTCAGCATGTTCGTGGGAATTTACAGAGACATCAACCGATGTTGAGAATTTCCGGAAAGGTGCACACTGGGGTCACTCGTCATTTGCCGCACAACGCTGAATCGGGGGACGACACATGGCGACCGGTATCGATCGAGGTACGACGGTCGATCGCGGCAATCGTTGGCGAACCATCGGGACGTTGCGAA
>NZ_NOZF01000040.1:0-596 GCF_002258565.1 Rhodococcus sp. 05-2254-6 | reverse complement strand
CCTTCCAGGCGGGAGCGACCGTGAGACGCGCCGACCGCGACGGTGACGCGGTCTGCGTCGGAGGGATCCTCGACGGTGATGTACCGCTGGAGAACGAGGGGTACATCCGTCGCGATGGAGAGAGGGCCGGGTCCGGTGATCGTCTTCGAGTCGAGAACCTCACCGCCCGCACCGTCCGTGGTGGTGGCCACCGTGGTGGCGTCGATGTCGAGTGGAGTCACCGCCAGGCGGTCGTACACGAGGGTGGGCAGAAGTAGAGCGACGACGATCGCGAAGGAACCCAACCCCGCGAGCAAGCACATCGCGATTCTCACCCGTGACATGAACACCGTCCCAATTCTTTTCGTTTCCGGCCGTCTCATCGTGCCGTGGCGAGAGCCCTGAGAGTCCGCTTCCGCGTTGTGACCTGTCAGCATGTTCGTGGGAATTTACAGAGACATCAACCGATGTTGAGAATTTCCGGAAAGGTGCACACTGGGGTCACTCGTCATTTGCCGCACAACGCTGAATCGGGGGACGACACATGGCGACCGGTATCGATCGAGGTACGACGGTCGATCGCGGCAATCGTTGGCGAACCATCGGGACGTTGCGAA
>NZ_NOZF01000081.1:0-51322 GCF_002258565.1 Rhodococcus sp. 05-2254-6 | reverse complement strand
GTGCTGGTTTTGGGGGTCGGGGCGGGTGCGCACGGCGCACGCGCAATTCTGACGTATCTGGACAGCCCCCACCGCACACCCATCGTGTCCAGGACGGTGCGCCGAGCCCCGGGTCAGTCGCTGTCCACCACGATCGCCACCGGCGTCGACGCCATCCACTCCATCGCCGCGACGATGTCGCTCCCGGTTCAGTTCTCCGCCATCGCCTATCGGGTTGCCACCGATCCCGGCTCGGTCGCCACCAGCGGTACGGCGCGCACGGCCTCGCTCGTTCCGGAAACCGCTGCGCAGGTGCGCTATCTGCGTTTCATCGGGCTGGTGCCCAATCACGGCGTCACCGTGTTGTGCGACATCGGAAGCACCGGAACCACTGTCACCGTCATCGACCTCGCGTCCACTCGCACCCTCATGACGAGGCGAACGGCCACGTTCTGCGGCGACGATCTCGATCACTCGGTTCGGCGGCTGCTCTCGTCCAACGGTGTTCGCATCGGAATCGACGCCAGCCGGTCCATCAAGGAGCAACTGAGCGTCGACTCCGTCGTCAGCACCACCGATCCATCCGGTGCGGCGCGGCATGTGCTGACCCGACGCGACTTCGACGATCTGATCGCCGGACCGGTGCGGTACGCGGGCATGTTGGTGGAGCAGACCATCGAATTGTCATGTGCCAGACCGCAGTCCATCGTCGTGGTGGGCGGCGGCGCGAACATCACCTCGATCGCGCGGTCGCTCGAGTTGCGAACCGGCCTGACGACGCTGGTGCCGTCGATGCCGGAGTTGGTCTCGGCCCGCGGGGCCGCCCTCCTGTCACCCGACAGCTAGGGCGGGCCCGGGAGTGGAGCCTGCGGAACGACCCCGAAGGTCAGCTACCGATGCTGGAAGTTCGGCGTTCGCTTCTCGATGAAGGCCGACATGCCTTCCTTCTGGTCCTCGGTGGCGAAGGTCGAGTGAAACACGCGGCGCTCGAACAGAACACCCTCGCGAAGGCTCGACTCGAACGATCGGTTCACTGCTTCCTTGGCCATCATGGCGACCGGGAGCGACATCTCGGCGATGGTGGTGGCGGTCGCGACAGCGTCGTCGAGGAGATCCGCGACCGGCACGATGCGCGAGACCAGCCCTGCTCGCTCGGCTTCCTCGACCTTCATGTTGCGACCGGTCAAGCACATCTCCATGGCCTTGGCCTTGCCCACTGCACGCGTCAGGCGCTGCGACCCACCGATTCCCGGAATGACGCCGAGCTTGATCTCGGGTTGCCCGAATACCGCGGTGTCCGAGGCGATCAGAACGTCGCACAGCATCGCGAGTTCGCACCCGCCGCCGAGTGCGTAACCGGACACCGCCGCGATCAACGGCGTTCGAGCCAATGCCAATCGGTCCCAGGCGGCGAAGAAGTCGTCGAGATACACGTCCATGTAGGACTTGGGCTGCATCTCCTTGATGTCGGCCCCGGCCGCGAAGGCCCGCTCGGAACCGGTGATGAGAATTGCACCGATGTCGGAGTCCGCGTCGAGCTCCTCGACCACCGAGACGACCTCGCGCATCAACTGAGAATTGAGTGCGTTCAACGCCTTGGGACGATTGAGCGTGATGATGCCGACGCGTCCCCGACGTTCGAGCAGAATCGTCTCGTAGTCACTCACAGGTCTGCTCCGTTCGAGCGCTCGCGGATGTCGTTGATGATGCCGGAGAAGTCGACATCGGTGCCGCCCCCGGTTGTTTCCTTGAAGCGAGCGTACAACTCGGCCGCCCGTAGGCCCAGAACACCCTCGACACCGTTGTCGCGCAGTGCATTGGCGGCCAGGCCCAGATCCTTGTCCATGAGCGCCGCCGCAAAGCCGGGCTTGTACTCGTTGTTGGCGGGGCTCGTCGGTACGGGACCGGGCACCGGGCAATTGGTCGTCAGCGCCCAGCATTGACCGGACGCAGTCGAGGCCACGTCGAACAACGCCTGGTTGCTCAAGCCGAGTTTTTCCCCCAACACGAACGCCTCGCTGATGGCGATCATCGACACTCCGAGAATCATGTTGTTGCAGATCTTGGCGGCCTGGCCGTTGCCCGCTGCGCCGCAGTGCACCACCTTGCGACCCATGACGTCGAGAACTGCTGCAGCAGAAGCGAAGTCCTCCTCGGATCCGCCCACCATGAATGTCAACGTTCCCGCAGCCGCTCCCCCGACACCACCGGAGACCGGTGCGTCCAGACTGCGGTGGCCGGCCTCGTGCACCAGCTTGTGTGCGGTGTGTGCGTCTGCGACGTCGATGGTCGAGGAGTCGATGAACAACGTGCCCGGCGCGGCAGCAGGCAGCAGGTCCGCGTACAACCCGAGTACCAGTTTGCCGTTGGGCAGCATCGTGATGACGATGTCGGCATCGGTGACGGCGGCCACGGCCGATTCGACCACGGTGACGCCGTCCTTCGTGGCCTGCTCGAGCGCGGCGGGCACCAGATCGAAACCCTGCACCGTGTAGCCCGCCGCAGCCAGATTGGCGGCCATCGGTCCACCCATGTGGCCGAGGCCGATGAAGCCGATCGTCTTCTCGCTCATGACTGCTCACCTTCTGTGTGTGCGTTCGACAGGCCCAGTTCCGCGTCCCCGAGAGGTGCGAAGTACCGAGCGACGTCCTCGGACGTGACGTCTGCCGACGTACGCGGTTGCCATTGCGGGTTGCGGTCCTTCTCGACCACCTGTGCTCGAATTCCTTCGACGAGGTCGTGACTGCTCAGGGATGCGACCGACACGCGGTACTCCTCGTCGAGCACTGCCTCCAGCGTCGGCAGCGTGGCTGCCCGGCGCAGCGACCTCAGCGTCACGGCCAGCGACACAGGCGATTTGGACGCGATGTCCTCCGCGGACTTCTGCGCCTCCGGCACCGTGCTGGCTGCCAGAGCGTCGACGATGGCCTGAACGTCGTCGCCGGCGTAGCACTCGTCGATCCATCCCTGCTGACCGGCAATCGTGGACTCCGGTGCCGGCTCGCTGAACGTAGCGACCGCCTCTCCGACGCTGACCGTCTCGAGTGCCGAGTAGAAGTCTTCCAGCTTGTCGGACGGGATGTAGTGATCGGCGAAACCGACTGCGATGGCGTCGCCGGCATTCATCCGCGCCGTGGTGAGCGCGAAGTGGGTGCCGATCTCGCCCGGAGCACGCGAAAGTAGGTACGTACCACCCACATCCGGAACGAAACCGATTCCGACCTCCGGCATCGCGATCTTCGATCGCTCGGTGACGATGCGAGTGTTGGCATGTGCCGAGAGCCCGACGCCTCCGCCCATGACGATGCCGTCCATGATGGCGACGAACGGCTTGGGGAATCGAGCGATCGCGGCGTTGAGGATGTACTCCTCGCGCCAGAATTCCTTGCTGCCGCTGCCACCGTCCTTGGCGTCGTGGTAGATGGAGACGATGTCTCCGCCTGCGCACAGTCCGCGCTCACCGGCTCCGGTCAGAAGGACGACGTCGACAGCGTCGTCGGTTGCCCACTGCGCCAACGCCGGCGCGATCTCACGCACCATCGCATGATCGAGCGCATTGATCGCTTTGGGGCGGTTCAGGGTGATCCGACCGATTCCGCCGGAGACCTCGAGGATGACGTCACTCATGCGGCACCCACGATCGAACGTGCGACAACCACTCGCATGATCTCGTTGGTCCCTTCCAGAATCTGGTGCACTCGAAGGTCACGAACGATCTTCTCGACGCCGTATTCGCTGAGGTAGCCGTACCCACCCAGCAGCTGCAATGCGCCGTTGGCGACCTCGAAACCGGTGTCGGTTCCGAAACGCTTCGCCATCGCGCACATCTCGACCTTGTCCGCAGCGTCGTTCTGCAACGCGTCCGCGGCCCGCCACAGCAGCGTGCGGGCGGCTTCGAGTTCGGTCTTGAAATCGGCCAGTCGGAACTGGAGCGCCTGTGCATCGAGCAACCGTGCCCCGAACGCCTTGCGCTCGGCCAGGTACGCAACGGCCTTGTCGAGAGCGGACTGCGCTCCGCCGATCGAGCACGCGGCGATGTTGATGCGTCCGCCGTTGAGTCCGTTCATGGCGATACGGAACCCGTCGCCCTCGTTGCCGAGCAGATTCTCGGCCGGAATGCGGACTCCTTCGAGAACGACCTGCCGAGTGGGCTGAGCGTTCCACCCCATCTTCTTCTCGTTGGCTCCGAAGGAGAGGCCCGCCGAATCCTTCGGCACGATGAACGCGGAGATGCCACGAGGGCCCGGAGCACCGGTACGCGCCATGACGACGTACACCTCGGAAGTGCCTGCGCCGGAGATGAATTGCTTGACACCGTCCAAGACGTATTCGTCACCGTCGCGCACCGCCTTGGTGCCGAGCATCGCGGCATCCGATCCCGCGCCTGGCTCGGTGAGGCAATAGCTGCCCAGCTGATCCATCGTGCACAGGCCCGGCAGCCAACGCTGCCTCTGCTCGTCGGTTCCGTAGGTGTCGATCATCCAGGCGACCATGTTGTGAATGGAGATGTATGCCGCGATGGACGGGTCACCGGTGGCCAGCTGCTCGAAGATCCGCACCGAATCGACTCTGGTCAGACCCGATCCGCCCACGTCCTCGCGAATGTAGATGCCGCCCATACCCAGTCCCGCTGCCTTGCGCAGTACGTCCACGGGGAAATGCTTGCTCTGGTCCCACTCGACCGCGTTCGGGGCCAGAAACTCGTCGGCGAATTCACGAGCGGTGTCGTTGATCGCCCGCTCGTCCTCGTTCAATGTGAACATCGCCGAATCAGTCCATGTTCGGAATGACGAAGTGATTCTGTGCCGCAGCCTCTTTGGTGCCCGACGGCCAGCGCTGCGTGACGGTCTTGGTCTTGGTGTAGAAGCGGATCGAATCGGGTCCGTGCTGGTTCAGATCACCGAATCCCGAGCGCTTCCAACCGCCGAACGTGTGGTACGCGATCGGTACCGGAATCGGCACGTTGACCCCGACCATTCCCACCTGGACGCGGGAGCAGAAATCGCGTGCAGTGTCGCCGTCGCGGGTGAAGATGGACACGCCGTTGCCGTATTCGTGCTCGGTGGGCAGACGCAGCGCATCCTCGTAGTCTTTTGCGCGCACGACGATCAGGACGGGCCCGAAGATCTCTTCCTTGTAGATCCGCATGTCGGTCGTCACTCTGTCGAACAGTGTTGCGCCCGCGAAGAATCCACCCTCGTGGCCTTCGAGGCTGAAACCGCGCCCGTCGACGACCAACTCGGCACCCTCGTCGACACCGATCTGGGTGTAGTCGTTGACCCGCTTCAACGCATCGCTACCCACGAGCGGTCCGAAATCCGCGTCCTCGTCGTCGGAGCGACCGATCTTCAGCTTCGCAACCCGCTCGGTGAGCTTGGCGACGAGCGCATCCGCGGTCTCTTCACCGACCGGAACCGCGACGGAAATGGCCATGCAACGCTCGCCCGCGGAACCGTAGGCGGCACCGAGAAGGGCGTCGGCGACCTCGTCGAGATCGGCGTCGGGCATCACCAGGGCGTGGTTCTTGGCTCCACCGAAGCACTGTGCACGCTTGCCGTGCTTCGCTGCGGTCTCGTAGATGTACTGCGCGATGGGAGTCGAGCCGACGAACCCGATCGCCTTGACGCGGTCGTCGGTGAGCAGCCCGTCGACGGCGGTCTTGTCACCGTTGACGACGTTGAACACACCCGGCGGCAGTCCTGCTTCGAGGAAGAGTTCGGCGAGCTTGAGCGGGACGGACGGGTCGCGCTCGGAGGGCTTGAGGATGAATGCGTTTCCGCAGGCGATGGCCGGGCCGGCCTTCCACAGGGGAATCATCGCGGGGAAGTTGAAGGGGGTGATTCCGGCTACGACACCGAGCGGCTGACGCATCGAGTAGACGTCGATCCCGCCGCCTGCACCCTCGGTGTACTCGCCCTTGAGCAGATGCGGGACGCCGACGGCGAACTCGACGACCTCGACGCCGCGCTGAATGTCGCCCTTGGCGTCGGCAATCGTCTTGCCGTGCTCGGAGGACAGCAGGCGGGCCAGTTCCTCGGTGTCGCGAGTGACGAGCTGCAGGAACTTCATCAGGACTCGCGCTCGGCGCTGCGGGTTCCACTTGGCCCATTCACGTTGGGCCTGTTCGGCATCGGCGATGACGGCCTCGACCTCGGATACGTCGGCCAGGGGAACACGGGCCTGAACCTCGCCGGTGTTGGGGTCGAACACGTCCCCGAAGTTTCCGGAGGTGCCGGCGACGTGCTTGCCGCCGATGAAGTGCGTGAGTTCGCGAGCCATGGAGTTTGTCCGTCCTCGAGCGTGGAAAGTGAAGTGCGCCCATCCTATAGTCGGATGTCCATGCAAGTCCAGAAGTCGTCACATTCGGTCGTAGAACTGCCTCAGATCGGCACCGGCGCGACTGACCTCGGCCTCGGAGGAACCGTCGGCGCGGAAGATTCGACGCAGGATCAACGGATCGAGATCGTCCATCGCGGGAGCGAACGACACCTGGGGAAGTTGGGGGAACGACGCGCGATCGCCGAACCAGTCATCGGGGTCGAACTCGTCGTCCCCGTCGCCGATGCCCTCGATCAGTTGATCGAGATCGACTCCACGCAGTGTCAGGATGGTGGCGGCGGATGCGTCGATGTGCTCGGCGGCGATGTACATCAGCGCCGCCGCGTGTTTGCAGGGCCACCCGTCGTCGGGGCACGTGCAGTCGAAATCGAGCTGCCCCTTGTCGTGCGGCAGCAAGACCGACGCCAGCGCCTGCGGAATGGCGTTGGAGGCCAACTCGGCCAACATGCCGGGGTTCGAACGCACCCGGCCGACCAGTGCGGCAACCTCACCCTGCGTGAGCGGGTCGACGGTGACCGAGGCCGAGAACGGCTCGAGCTGACTGCCCTGCACCTCGCCGTATATCTGCCCGCGCTCGACCCCGAGAGTGAGCACCTGCCCTTGGCGCGCATACGTTCTACCCCGAGCGATCCGGCCCGGATCCGCGAGGTCTTCCATGGCCGCCACGAAATGCCTGCCCCACCACGTCTGCCCGAAGGCGCCGCGCTTGTTTCTGGACTCGATGCCGCCCTTGGCTTTTCGACGCTTGCCGTACTGCGAGAAGTCGACCATCACTCCCCCACCGCATCCTCACTGAGGCGGAACAGCTCCTGTAGCTCCGCGGTGTCCATCTCGGTCACCCAGTTCTCGCCGGTGCCCACCGCCAGATTCGCCAGGTCCTGCTTGGAGACCAGCATCGAGTCGATCCGTTCCTCCACGGTGCCCACACACAGCAGTTTGCGCACCTCGACGTTCTTGCGCTGCCCGATGCGGAAGGCCCGGTCCGTCGCTTGATTCTCCACCGCCGGATTCCACCAACGATCCAGATGAACAACATGGTTGGCGGCCGTGAGGTTCAACCCGGTGCCGCCGGCCTTGAGCGAAAGCATCATGATCGGCGGACCGTCGTCGCTCTGGAACTTCTCCACCATCTCGTCGCGCTTGGCCTTGCTCACCCCGCCGTGGAGGAACGGCACCTCGGTACCGAACCGTTCGGCGAAGTAGGGTGCCACGAGCTCACCGAACTCCCGAAACTGCGTGAACAACAACGCTTTCTCGTTGTCGCCGAGAATCGAGTCGAGCATGTCCTCGACCAAGCCGATCTTGCCGGAGCGATGCTGACCCCTCTTGAGCACCGGCGAGCCGTCGGACAGGAAATGGGCGGGGTGATTGCACACCTGTTTGAGGCGAGTCAGCGCGGACAGCACCGCGCCCTTGCGCTTCATGCCCTTCGCGTCGGCGATCTGCGCCATCATCTCGTCGACGACCGCCTTGTACAGCGCAGCCTGCTCGGCCGTGAGGTTGGCGCGCACGGTCATCTCGTTCTTCTCGGGCAGATCCGAGATGACCGTCGGATCGGTCTTGACGCGACGCAGAATGAACGGCGACGTGATGGCGCGCAGACGCGAAACCGCGCTCTCGTCGTTCTCGCGCTCGATCGGAACCGAGAATCGCTTTCGGAAATCCGACGGCCTACCGAGCATGCCCGGATTGGCGAAGTCGAGAATGGACCTCAGCTCGTCGAGACGATTCTCGACCGGCGTTCCGGTGAGCGCCAGCTTGTGATCCGCGGGGATCGCGAGCGCCGCCTTGGCCTGCACGGTGCCCGAGTTCTTGATGTGTTGCGCCTCGTCGAGGACCACACGACGCCACGTCTGCTCCGCCAACTGCGCGCGATCCTTCGCCATCAGCGCGTACGTGGTGACGATCAGATCGTGCTCGGCGATCGCCCGGTCGAGCTCCTCGTCGCGTAGTCGCGTCGGACCGTGATGCACCAGAACCCGCAGTGCCGGAGTGAATTTCGCCGCCTCACGCTGCCAGTTGCCGACCACCGACATCGGTGCCACCAGCAGTGTCGGCGTCGAACTCTTCTCGTGCGCGAGCAGTGTCAGCACCTGCAGCGTCTTGCCCAGCCCCATGTCGTCGGCAAGTACCGCCCCGAGACCGAGCCGACTCATGAACGCGAGCCAATCGAGCCCACGCTGCTGATACGGCCGCAGAGTCGCGTTCACACCGTCGGGCACCGGGATCGTCTCCGGCACCGCACCGGGCTCGAGCAACGTGGCCGCCCAGCCGGTGGCGCGGATGTCCTGGACCGGAGCAGGTGGCGGATCGGCCAACGTCATCTCACGCATCAGCGTGCTGAGCGCAGTCCCGTCACCGTGATGCTCGGCGACGTACTTGGCGGCTCGCGCGAGCTGACCGCCGTCCGCGAGCACCCACTGACCGCGGAGCCGCACGAGATCGCCCTTCGAGACGGCGAGCCTGTTCATCTCCGCCTCGGTGAGCACCATGTCGCCGAGTTGGAGTTGCCAGTCGTAGGACACCAGTTCGTCCATGCCGACCGCCCGATCGGCTGCCGCTTTCGTCACCGCCGGTGAATCGACGCGCAATCTCATCGACGGATCGAGCCTCGTCCAGGCCCGGGGAAGCAGAACCGTGGTTCCGGTGGCCTGCAGTGCCGTCGCACCGTGTTCGACGAGGTCGATGACCACCGACGTCGGAAGCAACAGATCCAGGGTGCCTTCCTGAGACGGCAGATCGCGCAGTCTCGGGTACGCCGCCACGGCCTCACCGAGCTTGCGCACGGCGATGGAGAGCAGCGTGGCATCGACCTTGCGGCTCATCGGAACCGGTCGCGGCGCTTCGCCGTCCGCGCGCAGACACACCTGCAGCGTCCAGTACGACTCCACCGCTTCCGCGGAGGAACTGTCGACGGCGTCGTCGCCATCGGGTTCGAGCAGCCGGAGCACCAGCGAGGGTTCGTCGACGGTGAGGCTTCCGCGCCACTTCTCGAGCAACGTCGACATCTGTTGAGTGCCATCGGCATACGGGTCGTCGCGAACCAGAGCCGACAACAGTGGATGCTCCGAGTCGGGTCTACCCAGAACCGATCTGACGATCGGATCGGTGAGCTCCTCCACCATGTCGTCGAGAATCTTCTTGGGCCGCTCACCTGCACGCTGCACCGACGGCATCGCGACGGCGAGTTCGCTGAGCCAGGCACGTTGACGCTCGCCCCCGACCAGACGCCACCGTGGCCACCACTGCCCGTCCATCAACTTCAGGGCCGGAACGACGCGACCGCCGCGGACCCAGCGTTCGATTCCGCGGGCGACATGCGCCAGGTAACGGAGGTCACCGGAGATCGCCGCGTGGTCCGGCGGCGTCCGCAACAGCAGATCGGCGCCGTCGTGCGGGGCGAGTGCGATGGCCGGAACCTGCACCGGGGCCTGCGCGGTGGCGGCGCGTCCGGGTGCCGGAAACGACACCGCAGCACGGTGCCGAAACGTTCTGGTGAGCACGTGCGCGTGGGTCGGCGGCAAGTCGGGCTCGTCGCCGGTGGTGATCTCGTCGTCCCACAGCATCAGCCCGGCACCGGGAGACCAGAGACCGTGCAGCATCGGTCCATCCAATCAGCAAGCACCGACAGACTTCGGGTGAGGCGCTTCGAGTGAGTCGCTGGGTGAGGCACAGTATGTGCATGATCGCGTACGGCTTCAGTGAATACGGCGGACCCGACACCGAATACCTTCTGGACCTACCCGTCGCCGAGCCGGGACCTGGCCAGATTCTCGTCGCGGTCCACGCCGCCGGCGTCAATCCCGCGGATTGGAAGGTGCGGGCGGGCAATCGCAAGGACACCGTGCCGATCACCCTGCCTGCGGTTCTCGGCCGGGAAGTATCGGGCACGGTCGTGTCGGCCGGTGCCGGTGTGGCCGACTTCTCGGTGGGCAACCACGTGTTCGGAGCCACCGCGTCGGGATACGGAGGCTATGCGCAGTACACCGTGCTCAATGCGTCGAGCACAGCCCACAAGCCCGAATCCGTGTCCTGGGCGGCCGCAGCCACTCTGCCGGTGGCCGCCGGGACCGCATACGACGCGCTGGCGCGGCTCGCCGTTGACACGGGTGATTCCATCCTGGTGCTCGGCGCGGGCGGCGGCGTGGGTTCGACCGTTCTGCAACTCGCGCGAGCCGACGGTATCGACGTTCTCGCAGTCGCGAGTACGGGCAAGCAGGAGTGGATCGAGAGCCTCGGAGCCGAATTTCTCGCCTCCGGCGCCGATTTCGTCGACTCGCTGTCACGACCGGTGAACGGCATCATCGATCTCGTCGGGGGCGAGAGCTTGCGCGCCGCCGCGACCGCTGTGACGGCGGGGATACCGATCGTCAGCGTTGCCGACCCGGTGCTCGCGGCGCAGTGGGGTGGTTCCGGTGTCGATCGCGACCGCACCACCGCGGCATTCGCCCGGCTGGCCGACCTGACTGCGTCGGGCATCATTCGTCCGCGTATCGACCATGTGTTCCCGCTCGAGCGTGCGGGTGAGGCTCTCGCTTTGGTAGAGGACGGGCACGTGCTCGGCAAGGTCGTGGTCGAGGTTCGCTGATGCCGGGTTGGCGTGAGCGGAGAACTGTCGGTGTCTTCCGGCACACTGCTGACGCAAGGAACGACAACCGAGGACCGAGATCGACGATGGGGCGTGCGTGAGAAAGCTGTGGGTGGCGGTACTGCTGGTGATCTCTGCGGCCGTGATGGCTGTGTTCGGCTCGTGCGACCGGCCCGTCATCCCCGGTTTCTCCCCCGCCGAACCCGCTCCGGGTAGTCCCACTCGCACTCAGGTCGAGCAATTGCTCGCGCAGGTTCGCGTGGTCGCCGCCAGGCCCGACGCCCTCGGCTACGAGCGCGGATGCAAGAGCGGCGAAGGGTGTGTGTTCGGCCCGGCGTGGACGGACGACTACGACGGGCCGGGTGGTCACGACGGCTGCGGTACCCGCGACAACGTCCTGGCGCTGTCGATGACGGAAGTCGAATTCCGCGCCGGCACCCGCGACTGCGTCGTGCTGTCGGGTTCGCTCGCAGATCCGTACTCCGGTGAGCCGATGCAGTTCACCAAGGCCGATGCCGGAAAGATCCAGATCGATCACGTCTACCCCCTGTCCGCCGCGTGGGACATGGGCGCGAACACGTGGTTGCCCGACAAGCGAATTCGGTTCGCCAACGACGTGGCGTTCAATCTGCTCGCGGTCAACGGAGTCGACAATCAGAGCAAGAGCGACAAGACACCCTCGCAATGGTTACCGCCGAACGAGGCCTACCACTGCTTCTACGCGGGAAAATACCTGTCGGTCGCCGCCCAGTACGAGTTGCCGATCACCCAGGCCGATCATGGTGTTCTCGCTTCGGTTGCCTCGACGTGCGCGGCGTAAAGTCTCAGCGATGGCACCAGCACACGCGCGCAGCTTCCTCGACCGTGAGACACAGCTCTGCATGTCCCTGTCCGGCCGACCGAGCAACATCGGAACACGCTTTCACAACTATCTGTACGACGAGTTGGACCTGAACTTCGTCTACAAGGCGTTCACCACCACCGACCTCGCCGCCGCGGTGGGAGGCGTTCGCGCGCTGGGCATTCGAGGCTGCGCCGTGTCCATGCCGTTCAAGGAAGATGTCATCGAACTGGTCGACGTGATGCACGAGTCCGCCAGCGCGATCGAATCTGTCAACACGATCGTCAACGAGAACGGCGTCCTGCACGCATACAACACCGACTACCAGGCCGTCGCGAACCTACTCGGCGCGAGTGGATTCTCGACCGATTACTCGGTGGCGGTCACCGGCAGCGGCGGTATGGCCAAAGCTGTCGTTGCCGCGCTGCGGGATTCGGGTTACACCCGGGGTACCGTCGTCGCCCGCAACTCGAACACCGGCCCCGCCCTCGCCGAGACCTACGGCTACGACTGGTCCGCCGAAGCGGTGGGCGCAGACCTGTTGGTGAACGTGACCCCGGTGGGTATGGCCGGCGGACCGGACGCTGATTCGGCACCGTTCACCGACGAGCAGATCGACGCGGCGAAAGCCGTGTTCGACGTCGTCGCCATGCCGTCGGAGACGCCGCTGATCGTCGCCGCTCGGGCCGCCGACAAACCCGTGATCACCGGCGCTCAGGTCATCGCCCTGCAGGCGGCAGAACAATTCGTCCTCTACACCGGAGTCCGGCCGTCGGACGAACAGATCGCGCGCGCATCGGAGTTCTCGCGCAGGTGACTCACAGGTGCTGCCACCGCGGCTTGTTGGCGTAGGCGTACCGGTAGTACTCCGCGAGTGCGAGCGACGACGCCGCGGCCTCGTCCAACAGCACCGTTGCGTGCGGGTGCCATTGAATGGCCGACGCCGGACAGTACGCCGACAGCGGTCCCTCGACGGCCGCCGCCACCGCGTCCGCCTTCGACTCCCCCGTCGCGATCAACACGAGGTGCCGCGCCTCGTCGATGGTGCCCAGCCCCTGCGTCAGAACGTGATGCGGTACATCCTCGGGAGAATCGAAGAACCGGGCATTGTCGACGCGCGTCTGTTCGGTCAGCGTCTTCACCCGCGTCCGCGATTTCAGTGAAGATCCGGGCTCGTTGAAGCCGATGTGCCCGTCGGTGCCGATTCCGAGGATCTGGACATCGACGCCACCTGCGGCCGCGATCGCGGCGTCGTACCGCTGCGCCTCTGCAGCTATGTCGTCCGCTTCGCCGTCGGGCGAGAACACCGCGGCGTCGTCCAGGTCGACGCGGTCGACGAAGTTGTCTCGAATGAACGAGAAATACGACTGCTCAGCGGTTTTCGGCAGTCCGATGTACTCGTCGAGGAGGAAGGCGCGACAGTGCGCGAACGACAGGCCGTCCTCCCGATGCCGTCGAGCCAATTCGCGATAGGTGCCCACCGGGGTCGACCCGGTCGCCAGTCCCAGTACAGCCGGACCGGCTCGCACCACTCGTTCGACGATGTCGGCGGCCGTTCGATCCACTGCGTCGACCCCCTCGAGGATCACTACCTCCATCTAGCTGTCCTCTCCGATTGCAGTTCCGCCTCTGATCACCTGCAGTGGCTCGAACGCCGCGTCGACCACCAGGACGTCAGCTCTCATGCCCTCTTCGAGGCAACCGATCTCGGAGTCGAGGCCGATCGAGGCCGCCGGAGTCGACGATGCAGCCCGCACGGCCTCGACCAGGGGCACGCCGGCGTCCAGCACGGCTCGGCGCACCAGGTCCAGCACGGTAGCGGTTCCGCCCGCGATCGGAGCGGTCTCGTTGTCTGCGTCGCGGGACAACCGTGCAACCGCGTGGCGGACGGTCACATCCAGTGGTCCGAGTCGATAGCGACCGTCCGGCATGCCGGCTGCGGCCATCGCGTCGGACACCAGTGCGATCCGTGCGCCACCGACGAGATCGAACACCGCACGCACGGTCTCGTCGGCGAGATGCACTCCGTCGCCGATCAATTCGAGCACCATCATGCTGCGCGCCGCGGCCGCCAGGCATTCGCTCACCGGGCCCGGCGACCGATGATGCCAGGTCGGCATTCCGTTGAACAGATGTGTTGCAGTCATGGGGCCGTCCCCCAACGACTCGATACCGCGTCGAGTGGTGAGCGCGTCGGCGTCCGTGTGCCCGATGCTGGGAAGTATTCCGTTCTCCCGCAACATCTCTGCGATGACGGGGAACCCGTCGATCTCGGGCGCCAGGGTCATCGACCGCACCGCGCCGCGGCCCGCGTCCAGTATGTCGCGGAGCAGTCCGGGATCTCCGCTGCGCAGCGAGGCCGGATCCTGTGCGCCGCAGCGTGCGACGGCGAGAAACGGCCCCTCGAGGTGGACGCCTGCGATGTCACCGGATTCGTACAGATCGGCCAACAGCGACGTCTGCGCGATCAGCCGATCCGGCGGTGCCGACACCAGTGAGGCGAGCATCGTCGTGGTCCCGCGAGAGCGGTGATGCCGTACCGCCGTCATGAGATCGACGGCCGGTGAATCGGGAAACGACGTTCCAGCTCCACCGTGGCAGTGCAGATCGACCAACCCCGGGAGGATCGTCGAATTCGTTTGCGGGACGGCCTCACCGGGCCACGCCGATGTCGGCCCGACCCACAAGATCCGGTCTCCCGTCGACGCGACGACGCCGTCCTCGATCACCCGGTCGCGCGTGACGACCCGTCCGCGGTGCGTCGTCGCAGTGGATGCGGTCATGCTCGGTCGGGTTCGAGCACGGCGTCGTCCTCACGTCCGGGGGTGCGCAGGTTCCACTTCTTGATGACGAAGCTGAACAGGAAGTAGTAGATCACCGCGTACACCAGGCCGATCGGAATGAGCAGCCAAGCCTTGGTGGCGATTCCGTAGTTCAGCAGGTAGTCGATGCCACCGGCGGAGAAGAAGAAACCGTCATGGATTCCGAGGGCATTGGTCAACGCCATCGAGGTTCCGGTCAACACCGCGTGGATGATGTAGAGCGGCCAGGCCACGAACATGAACGAGTACTCGAGCGGCTCGGTGATCCCGGTGACGAAGGCAGTCAGGCCGGTGGACAACATGATTCCGCCGACGATCTTCTTCTGCGACGGCTTGGCATTGCGGTAGATCGCGAATGCCGCAGCGGGAAGGGCGAACATCATGATCGGGAAGAATCCGGTCATGAACACTCCGGCGGACGGGTCGCCGGCGAAGAACCGGTTCAGATCGCCGCGGACCAATTGACCGCTTGCATCCTGGTAGTCCCCCACCAGGAACCAGACGACGGAATTCAGAATGTGGTGCAGCCCGGTGGGAATGAGCATGCGGTTGGCGAAACCGTAGATTCCGCTGCCCACCACACTGTGGTCGGCGACGGTGTTGCCCACCCATTGGAGAGCGCTGTAGAAGAGTGGGTACACGAACGACATGATCACGGCGACGACGAGACCGGTGATCGCCGTCATGATCGGCACCAGACGACGGCCGCTGAAGAAGCCGAGATAGTCCGGCAGCTTCTGGCGATAGAAACGCTGCCAGAGAATTGCCGAGAGCAGTCCGATGACGATGCCTGCCAACACGCCGTAGTCGATCACGGCGGGGTCACCGTTGGCATCGACCTCTCCGTCGAGCACGACCGGCGACATTGCCGTGAAGACGCCGTTCATCACCATGTAGCCGACCACCGCTGCGAGCGCCGTCGAACCATCGGACTTCTTCGCCCAGCCGATGGCGATACCGACCGCGAAGATGAGGGGAAGCCAGGTGAAAACCGACTGACCGGCGGCGGAGATGACCGCAGCAGTGGTCTCCAGTGCGCTGAATCTCCCCAGCAGGTCGTCCTGACCGAGCCGCAGGAGAATTCCGGCGGCAGGCAGAACAGCGATCGGCAGCATGAGGCTGCGACCGAACCGCTGCAGCCCGGCCAATGATCGTGATTCCTTCTTCGGCTCGGTATCGATCGAGTCCGTCTTCTTCGGGGTCATGGCGACCTTCTCTTCGAGGCTGGTCCTTCGAGGGCGATTTCGCTGTTGTGACCGGATGCCATCAGGGGTACTGTCCGGTCATTACCAGTTGTAGTTTGGCCAGGTGGCAGGCTCGTGTCAACCCGGCCGTGTGATCCACCCGACAGATACAAGCCGACAGAAAGCGAGAATCCACATGTCCAAAGCGGACGCGATCGTCGAAGGCCTCGGCGGTGCCGACAACATCGTCGAGATCGAAGCGTGCATCACTCGGCTGCGCACCGAGGTGAAGGACGGGTCGTTGGTGAACGAGGCGGCGCTCAAGGCGGCAGGTGCCCACGGCGTGTTTCACAAGGGAACCGCCGTTCAGGTCATCGTCGGCCCCGAAGCGGACACGCTCGCAGAAGACATCGGCGACATCCTGTGAGCGCACGGGCGATCCTCAGCCCGGTTGCCGGGCAGGTCATCTCGCTCGCCGATGTGCCGGACCCGGTGTTCTCGGCGCAGGTGGTCGGCTCCGGTGTCGCGCTACGCCCGGCTCCGAGCGACGGGGCCGTCGAGGTTCGGTCACCGGTCGCGGGCACGATCCTCAAACTCCATCCGCACGCGTTCGTCGTCTTCACCGAGGACAAGGCGGGCGTGTTGGTGCACATCGGCATCGACACCGTGAAGATGAAGGGCGCGGGCTTCGAACTCGTTGCCGCAGAGGGTGATCGAATCCAGGCCGGCGACCTCGTCGTCACCTACGATCCCGCAGCGATCGCGGCGGCGGGCTACTCGGATGTCGTTCCGGTGGTACTGATGGACTCGAAGCCGGATTCGGTCACCAGTGCAAGCATCGACAACACCGTGGCAGTGGGCGATCTTCTGTTCGAGCTGCCCTGATCTCACCGACGCTGCGGGGTGCGCCGCCCGCCTTCGACTTCCATCGACAGTTGATACCGATCGCAGCGGTACCAGCTCTCGGTGTGTTCGAGCGGCTCGTCGCCGCTGAAGGAGACGCGGTCGAAATACAGCACGGGGGCACCGCGCTTGGTGCCGAGCAGAGTGGCGATATCGCTGTCGGCCGCAGTGGCTTTGACGGTCTGCTCGGCCCGGTCGATGGTCAACCCGTAGTGGATCTGCACGGCCTCGTACACCGATTTGCTCAGGTCGTGCTCGATCAGGCCGGGGAGCAGGGAAGCCCGGTACCACGCGTCGTCGACGCTGACCGGTTCGGCGTCGGCCAGCCGGAGGCGCTTGACGTGGTAGGTCTGTTCGCCGTCGGCCAGGCCGAGGGCACGAGTCGTTGCCGCCGAAGGGCTTTCGAGCCGTGCGAACAGCACCACCGTGGTAGGCGTCAATCCTTGCGCGCGCATCTCCTCCGAGAACGACGCCAGGTGCAAACGAGACTGAACGGTGCGACTGGCCACGAACGTGCCCTTGCCACGCACCCGAACCAGGTGTCCGTCGTTGACGAGCTGGCCGATGGCCTCGCGGACGGTGATGCGGCTGACGCCGTAGTCCTCCATCAGTTTTCGCTCGCTGGGCATCAGATCGCCGGGTTGCAACTCCTTGGTGCAGCGGTGCAGCAGAATCGCGCGAAGCTGTTCGTGCTTCGGGACTTGACTGTCCCTCAGATGTACGGGCATCACCACTGCGCCGGCCTTTCCGTCACTCGCCGACCCAGCGGTACGGACTGGTCCGGTCCAACCCAAAGACTACGTCACGTCGACCGTGCCCCGACAGCGTTCGGCCACCGACTCCGAGCGCCGACCCGGCGCGACGGGAAACGACGCGACAGGCGACGGCCCACAGTGCATCATCGTCAGTCGTGACCACTGCCGACGCCGCCGACAGACCGACGCCGCTCTCGACCCCCGTCAGCGCGGGAATCGTGGCATCACTGGTCGGCTTCACCAGCTCGTTCGCCGTCGTGCTGACGGGCCTGCGGGCGGTAGGGGCAAGCCCGACCGAGGCGGCCTCCGGATTGCTGGCGCTGTGTGTCACCCAGGCCGTGGGCATGATGTGGCTCGCGCGCAGATACAGACAGCCCATCACGCTGGCGTGGTCGACGCCGGGCGCTGCGCTGCTCGCCGGAACCGGCATGGTGGTCGGAGGGTGGCCCGCCGCAGTGGGTTCGTTCGTCACTGTTGGGGTGCTGATCGTCCTGACCGGCCTGTGGCCACGACTCGGTGCCGTGGTCTCGAAGATCCCGATACCACTCGCTCAGGCGATGTTGGCCGGAGTGCTGCTACCGCTGTGCGCGGCACCGGTCGTTGCATTTGCCGACTCCCCCGCCCGGATAGCTCCGGTGGTACTCGTCTGGCTGCTGGTACTTCGCTTCAACGCGCGCTGGGCGGTGCCCGCTGCGTTCCTCGCGGCAGCTGCAGTCATCGCAGCGGACTTGATCGGCGGCGGCACACCCATCGCGGCCTCCGATCTGATTCCTCGGATCGACTGGACGATTCCGCACTGGACGTGGCAGGCGACCGTCGGTATCGCGGTGCCGCTGTACATCGTCACCATGGCGTCGCAGAACATCCCGGGCACCACCGTCATGGCGTCGTTCGGCTACCGAATTCCTTGGCGTGCGTCGATGACCGTCACCGGAACCGGAACCGTCCTCGGCGCTTTCGCGGGTGGGCACACGATCAACCTCGCGGCGATCAGCGCTGCGCTCGCGGCGAATCCCGGTGCCCATCCGGACCCGAAGCGGCGATGGGTCGCGGCGTTCTCTGCCGGCTCCTCGTATCTGGTGCTGGCGCTGGCGTCCGCGGCCCTGGCGACCCTGGTTGCCGCAGCGCCTGCAGGCGTGGTCGAAACCGTTGCCGGACTTGCCTTGTTGGCAACTCTCGCCGCGTCGCTGTTCGGTGCACTCGAACATGCGTCGGACAGGGAGGCGACCGTTCTGACGTTCCTCGTCGCCGCTTCCGGCCTGACGTTCGCAGGAATCGGCTCCGCATTCTGGGCCTTGGTCGTCGGGCTGGTGGTCCGAGCGATCCTGCGTCGGCAGTCCCCGGCGACGCCCGCTTCCGACGCCACTGGTTAGGGTCACGTTCATGACCGATCAGGTGAACCCAGGGCCGGAATTGTCGCACGCATCGGACTTTCCGGCTCTGTGGCCCGTGACGACGCGATGGGACGACAACGACCACTACGGCCACGTCAACAACGTCACCTACTACGCGTATTTCGATACCGCCGTCAACGGTTGGTTGATGGAGACGACCGGACTCGATATCCGGACACTGCCGGCGATCGGTGTCGTCGCCGAAACCTCGTGCCGCTACCTGTCCGAGTTGAGCTTCCCGGATCGACTTCAGGTGGGCCTGGCCGTCGAGAGGCTGGGCACCCGAAGCATCGTGTACTCGCTCGGGTTGTTCCGCGAGGCCGGCGACGATGCGTTGGAGTTGGCGGCGAGGGGTCGATTCGTACACGTGTACGTCGATGGGGTCACCCGTAAGCCGGTGGCGATTCCGCCCGAAATCGAGAGCGCAGCGCGCACTTTGGTGATCGGGACCGCGTCGAGCTGACCGACTACAGGCCGATTTCGTCGGCCGTACGCAATGCCCTGGTGACTATGTCGTCGATAAGCGTCGTGGTCGGCCCGCCTGCCACGGCCCGGTTTCGCGAGTCGGCTTCCATCCGGCGCATGACGCCTTCGGCGATGATCGAGAGCTTCCACAGCGCCAACACTTGCCAGAATCCGACGTCGGAGACGTCGCGCCCGGTGTGCTGCGCATACGACTCGACAAGCTCGGCCCTGGTGGGAAAGCCCGGCAGAGTCGAAGCCATGAACGGACCAGCGACCCCGTCGTCGGCTTGCGGCCAGTAGGCCAGCAGACCGCCGAGGTCCGCCAACGGATCTCCGAGTGTGCACAGTTCCCAGTCGACGACCGCCGCGACACGGCCGTCTTCGCGGGCCGTGATGACGTTGCTCAGGTGGAAGTCTCCGTGCACCAGGGTCACCTCGTGCTGCGGAGGAATCCCCGCTGCCAATCGAGTTGCCAGCGAATCGATACCGGGTACGTCGCGAGTGCGCGAGGATTGCCACTGCTTCGTCCACCGGGCGAGTTGGCGAGCGGCGTACGGTTTGTGACTGGCCAGATCTGCCAGACCCGCGGAGTCGAGATCGACGCGGTGGATGTCGGACAGCGCCACCGTGAGGCCGAGTCCGATGCGGCGTCGGTGATCGGGGTCGAGTTGTTCGGCTGCCGCCACCGAGTCGACGACGATCCCGTCGACGAAACTCATCAGCACGAGCGGGACCTCGGACACCGAAGGATCCTCGGTGATCGCAATCATCTTCGGAACCGGCACCGCCGTGTTCTGCAGGCCGGACAGAATTCGATGTTCGCGCACGACATCGTGTGCGGAGGCCAGCAGATGCCCCAGTGGTGGACGTCGAAGCACCCAGTTACTGCCACCGGCGTCGCGGACGGCGTAGGTGAGATTGGACTGACCGTTGCCGATCCGCTGAAAGGTGAGGGGCGAGGTTGCGCCTATCCCCAATCCTGCGATCCAGGTCGATACTGCGTCTTCGTCCAGACCCACTGCGCCCATACAGAACCCTCACTTCGCCGCGCGACACCGTTGTCGCCTGCCGTCACCGGAATTCGACCGATAGTAGCGAAGCGGAACCTGCCCTGGTGCGAAAGACTCCGGGCTCGGGGCGTGTCAGCTGGCGCGCACGAACGCGGGGACCAGATCCGGAGCGGCAGGTACTGCGGCCGGCACCGCTGCGCCGCGCTTGACGGCGATTTCGTCCACTTCACCGATCAGCATTGCGACCAACGTCTCCGGTTCGGCCGCCCACACCGAGGAGATGTTGCGCACCTCGGCCGGAGCGAAGAGGCCGCTGTTGGTCAGTGCATCGATCCACTCGGCGACGGCCTCGGCGGTGGGCTCGGGCACCGTGGATCGATCGAGGGAGTCCGCCTCGAACTCGTTGCAAAAGAAGGCGCGGACCATGTCGAGCTGTCCCTGAGACATTGCGGTCATGTTCTTCTCCTTCGAGTGTCCGGCGTCCGTAGTTGTCGAATACCCCGTGGCTACGGGTTACGACGGGTAGCACGGTCCGTTTCCAGATCGTTATCGTTTGGGCTGTAACGGTCGAATGCGGGTTTCCGATGCGGCTGAAACTACGCCCTTCCGGTGGGTCTCGCCCAGGGTGAACTGGACTATGTGAGTATCGTCACACAGTTTCACCCATCCGATCAACGCTTTGCAACGAAATCATAGTTCGCTTTACGAACTGCTGTGATGGGGAACAATGGGAGGACAAATGCCCAGCTGAGAGGGCCGAGGGCCGACCCGGGGTGCTGTTCGACACTCGGACATGAGCACCACCGAATCGAATCCACCCCGCTTCGTTCCAGGTCAGAGGATTGCTGCCACGCATGCAAACATGTTTGCGCACCCGAATATGGCGCTGAAACAAACTTCAAGAATTTGACGGCGCGGACTCTGCTCCTCGACAATTCACGGTTCCGCACACGCGACCCGGTGTGATCGAATCGTTACCAGAGCAATGATCAGCCGGTTCCCAAGTTCCTCACATCCGCCGTTCAGCAGGTTCTGGCACCGTGGCACCCATGTCACCACCGAGCCTGGACTCCGGACCGATTCGCGCGTCGACCGACGCAGAGACGACTGCGCTGCCGTCCAGCACCTCGAGCCGCAGACGCAGGCGAGCCGTCGTCGCGCGCTCGGCCGTGTCAGGTGCCTCTGCGGTCCTGCTGCTGATCTTCCTGATGTGGGCACCGCACATCGCAACCACGACGTCCTGGGAATCGACCCCGGCCGCGGCACTGGCCGCTCATCTGCTCGATGCGATCGATGTGACCGCGGTGTTGATCGCCGTAGCCGCGCTCGCCGTCGTGGCGCTGATACGCAAGCTGCCGTACGGAATCGGGGTGGTGATCGCCTGCACCGTCGGTGCCGTCGTCACCAGTGCGATCGCTCGCGAGATCATGGGAGCGTCGATGCCGTCCGCAGACCTTCCGAGCGGTCAACTCGTCGCCGTGGCCTCGCTGCTCGGAGCTGCATCCATGGTGGCGTCCGCGGCGTGGCGGCCCGTGATCCTCGGTCTGGGAACGGTCGCAACACTCGCGGTGGCGGCGGCCGCCCTGATCGCCGGATCCGCGTCCGTCACCGGGATCGTGAGCGCCGCATCGATCGTGTTCGTGTGGTGGCCGGCGTGCTCGATCGTCATGCTCTTCTCGCCCGATGCAGCTGCCCGTGAAGCCCTCAACCCGATCGACACGGCCGCTCTGGCCGTTCGACGCAAGACGGGGCGCTCCCGTTGACATCGGGAGCGCCCCATTCTGCGTTGCTACGAGGTCGTGACTAGAGAGCTTTGAGCTCCTCGGTCACCTCGGATACCGACTTCTTCGCGTCACCGAACAGCATCGAGGTGCCCTCGGCGAAGAACAGCGGGTTCTCGATGCCTGCGAAGCCCGAGGACATGGATCGCTTGAGGACGATGACCGACTTCGACTGATCCACGTTCAGGATCGGCATCCCGTGAATCGGGCTCGACGGGTCGTTGCGCGCCGCCGGATTGGTCACGTCGTTCGCGCCGATGACCAACGTGACGTCGGTACGGGCGAACTCGTCGTTGATGTCGTCCATCTCCTTCATCGCGTCGTAGGCGACGTCGGCTTCGGCAAGGAGCACGTTCATGTGCCCGGGCATGCGACCGGCGACGGGGTGAATGGCGTACTTGACCTCGACGCCCTTCGACTCCAGCAGCTTGGCCATGTCCTTGACCGCGTGCTGCGCCTGCGCGACGGCGAGGCCGTATCCGGGAACGACGATGACCTGGTTGGCGTACGCCATCTGGATGGCAGCGTCGGCTGCGGAGGTGGCCTTCGCCGTTCCGCCGCCTGCACCCGCAGGACCTGCAGCAGCGTCGCCCCCGCCGAATCCACCGGCGACGATCGCCGGAATGGAACGGTTCATGGCCTTGGCCATCAGGTTGGTCAGGATCGTGCCGGACGCGCCGACGATCATGCCGGCGACGATCATCGCAGTGTTGTTGAGCGCCAGGCCTGCGGCCGCCGCAGACAGACCGGTCAGAGCGTTGAGCAGCGAGATGACGACCGGCATGTCTGCGCCGCCGATGGGCAGCACCACCGTTAGACCGAGAATTCCGGCGAGTACGAGAACCGCCACGATCCACCACTGCGACACCCCGCCGCCCGGAGTGGCGTTGATGCCGATGACCACGGCGGCGGCCACAGCACCGATCAGCAGCAGAGCATTGAGCGGCTGCTGCAACTTTCCGATGGTGATGGGCGAGCCGGGCAGGGTCTCCTGCAGCTTGAGGAACGCGATCAGCGATCCCCAGAACGAGATCGACCCGATGATGGCCGCGAACAGCGACCCGATGACGATGTGGACCGTCGGCGATTCACCGTGCTTGAAGTTCGAGAATCCCGACGTGTCGAGGAATTCCGCCCACGCGATCAGCGCAACCGTTCCACCGCCGACGCCGTTGAACAGGGCCACCAACTGTGGCATCGCGGTCATCTTGACTCGGCGAGCAGGCGGGATACCGAGCGCGACGCCGACGACCAAGCCGACGACGATCAGAATCCAGTTTCCGGTATCGCGAATAGAGATCAACGTCGCCACGACGGCGAGGAACATGCCGACAGCGGCGATCTGGTTGCCGCGCACGGCTGTCTTCGGTCCGGTCAGACCCATCAGTCCGTAGATGAACATGCCGAAGGCGACGATGTAGAGAATGTTGACGAGATTGTCCATCAGGAGTCAGCACCCTTCGTGGCCTTGGCAGGAACGGGCTTGGACTTGAACATGCCGAGCATGCGGTCGGTGACCACGAATCCACCGATGACGTTGACCGTTCCGAACACGAGAGCGACGAACAGGATGACCTGCAGGCCGATGGACGGATCCTCGACCTTGCCGAGCACCACCAGGGCACCGAGCACGACGATGCCGTGGATGGCATTGGTTCCCGACATCAACGGGGTGTGCAAGGTGTTGGGCACCTTGGAGATCACCGCGAAGCCGACGAACCCGGACAGCACCAGGATCGCGATGTTCGCGAGCAGCGGGGTGTACATCAGTTCTCCTTCTCACGTGTCACGCAGGCACCGGCGAGGACCTCGTCCGAGAAATCCGGAGCGAGCTTGCCGTCCACCAACATGAGTTCGAGCAATGCCGAGATGTTCTTCGAGTACAGCTCGCTGGCGTGCTCGGGCATCGAGGCCGGCAAGTTCAACGGGGAGCAGATGGTGACGTCGTGCTTGACGACGGTCTCGCCGGGCTCGGTGAGTTCACAGTTGCCACCGGTTTCCCCTGCGAGGTCGACCACGACGCTGCCCGGCTTCATGCCCTCGACGGCCGCGGCCGTGACCAATCGGGGGGCAGGGCGTCCGGGCACCAACGCGGTGGTGATGACCACGTCGAATCCCTTGATGGCCTCTTCGAGAGCCTTCTGCTGTTGCACCCGTTCGTCTTCGGTCAGCTCACGCGCGTATCCGCCCTCGCCAGCGGCGTCGATCCCCAGATCGAGCCACTGCGCGCCGACGGAACGAACCTGATCCGCCACCTCCGGACGCACGTCGTATCCGGTGGGGCGGCCGCCGAGACGCTTCGCGGTGGCGAGCGCCTGCAAACCTGCCACGCCGACGCCCAGCACCAGCACGGTAGCGGGCTTGACGGTGCCCGCAGCGGTGGTGAGCATCGGGAAGAACCGGGTGGACTCCGACGCTGCCAACAGCACGGCCTTGTAGCCGGCGACGTTGGCCTGAGAGGACAGTGCGTCCATCACCTGCGCCCGTGAGATCCGCGGGATCGCCTCGACGGCGAAAGCCTGTACTCCGGCCGCCTTCAACGCCCCGATGCTGTTCTCCGCGTTGCGCGGTGCCAGAAATCCGATGAGCGTCGAACCCGACGTCAGCTTGGCGATCTCGGCATCGGACGGCGGCGCGACCTTCACCACGACGTCGGCCGACCATGGATCACCGATGGTCGCTCCGGCGGCGACGTACAGCTCGTCGGGAATCAGAGCGCCGAGACCGGCGCCGGACTCGACGACGATCTCGACGCCCTTGCCCGCCAGGGAGGCAACGATCTTGGGCACCAGAGCGACACGACGTTCGCCCTCCCCCGATTCCCGAACCACACCGACGACAGTCGTGGATCCCGAACCCTTCTCAGTGCTCTGCGATGTATCCAAATCTCCGTCTTCCTGCGTTGAATGGTGTCCACGAATCGACCAACGGCTCCGAGCCTGCGACGAGCGGACGAAACCATGCGACAAGGCACAAGGTCCCTGATAGTAGCCAGAGGAGACAGACCGCGGGTAGCCCGGAACACAGTCCGATTCGTTCTGAATCGAGTCCGTTTCGACATTCCTCGGCCACGGGGAGCGCAATTGTGATGCGCGCCATATGGGTCTATCGGTGATGAACGGACCCTACAGTGACAACCGTGGAACCTTGCATCTTCTGTGCCATCGTCGCGGGTGACGCTCCCGCGCACCGCGTGTTCGAGAACGACCATGCCGTCGCGTTTCTCGACATCCGGCCGGTCACTCGCGGCCACCTGCTCGTCGTTCCGCGCGAGCACGCCACCGATCTGAACGCGACCCACCCGGACGCGGCCGCAGACGTGTTTCGCGTCGGGCACACGCTGGCGCGCGCGGTCCGGCACTCGGACCTGCGCGCCGACGGAGCCAATCTCGTGATCAACGACGGTAAGGCCGCGTTTCAGACGGTCTTTCACCTGCATTTGCACGTGGTGCCTCGTTGGCATCGGGACCGCTTCCGGTTCGCGGCCGGCTTCGTGACACGTCGTCTGAGTGAGCCCGAGCGTGTCGCAGACGCCGTTCGTGTCGGGTTGGCCCGGCTCGATGGCGATCCGACAGCATGAAGCTGTTCCTGTCGTCGTATCGATTCGGTGGCCACTCCGAGGCTTTCGTCGACCTCACCGGCCCACCGTCCGATCTCGCCGTGATTGCGAACGCATCGGACGCGTGGCCGCGCGCCGCTCGCGAATCCTCGCTCACAAGCGAGTTCGTTCCGCTGCGGGCGCTCGGGTATCGGCCTGCCGAGCTGGATCTGCGCGAGTACGTGGGTCGGTCCGCTGCTCTCGAGCGCGCCCTCGACGACTTCGGCGCGGTGTGGGTGCGCGGGGGCAACACGTTCGTCCTGCGCGCTCAGCTCGCCCGCTCGGGCGCAGACGAGGTCATCGCCGAGCGTGTTCGGCGAGGATCGATCGTGTACGGCGGATACAGCGCGGGCGCGTGTATTGCCGCACCGTCGTTGATCGGCGTCGAGGACGCGGACGACCCCGGCGAGGTTCGGCCCGCGACAGGTGTCGATCCGGTGTGGACCGGACTGGGCCTGGTGTGTTTCTCGATCGTCCCGCACCTGAATTCCGTTCTGGACGAGAACGATTCGGGGCATGCAACGATGCAGCGCCTGCGCAGGGACGGCATCGACTGCCGTGGGTTGACCGACGAACAGGCCATCGTCGTCGATGCGTCGGGAACGCGTGTGCTCGGTAGTTGACCGTCCTTCGGCCCGGGCGAGTCTTCAGCCCAGGCGAGCAAGTGGAGCGAGTCGGTCCAGCGAGGACCACGCCAGCGAGCACCGTCTGGCGGTCATTTCGTCCGCGTCGAGCACCAGCATGTCGAACAACTGGCGAGGGGCCTGATGCCACGAGTCGGCAATTTGCGCGATGGCTGCTCGATCGAAGAGCCCGGACTGTGTCAGCGCCTGAACCCACTCGTCGATCTCGCCTCGGTGAATGCGCTCGATGGTGTCGTATTCGATTCCGCCCCCGAGAAATTCGTACGAGAACATCGCGGCCACGTAGTTCCAGGAGTCACTTCCGGGATCGATCATGGTGCAGCCTCCTTGTCGACTCGCACCGCGTGGAGTGCGAGGTTCGCTGCGCTGGACGCTAGCGTGGCGAACTACAAATTTACGTGTCGACGACGCATCGATCTGGTAACGCCTGAGGCTGGTGTTACTGATGTGACTCACTTCGGTCAAACGCTCTCCCTCTCCCCGACAGGGTGGGTAAAGTCCGCGTTCGTGCGCACTCGAGCCGTTGCAGCCTTGATCGCTGCGGTCGCGTGCGGGCTGGTCGGATGCTCGAACACGCCGGCCACCGAGGCCGGTCCGGATACGTCCGAGACGGCCGACCGACCCATCACCGAAGAACTCTTCGTCGGTGAATGCGGCTCGATGGACGACGCAGAAGTGCAGGAACTCACGGCCGTATCCGACCTGACGGCGGTGTCCGAGAACGCCATTCGTTGCCGCTGGGAATCCGCGAGCGGCGCGTACGCGATGTTCACCTGGTACCGCGGCAGCCCCATCGACCGAGAGAGTTCCGTGGCCGAGGCCGTCGGTCGCACCATCGAGCGCATCGATGTGGACGGTCACCCTGGATTCACCGCCGCGGCGTCGGGAGCGTCGTGCGAGGCCGGAGTCGAGAACGGGGACGGCTTCGTGCACTGGTCCGTCAACTTCGTGGTCGACGGCCCCCGCGATTCCTGCGACGTCGTCGAGGATCTGGCCAGAACCACGATCTCGAAGGCGAAGTAGCCTGATGTCGACATTCCGCTCCGCCGATTCCACCCGCCGCGTCCTCGCCGCTGTCCTCGTCACTGCGGCCGTCGGTACCGGATGCACCACCACCGTGACCGGTACGGCCGTGCCCGCTCGATCCGGCGGCAGCGGACAGTTCGACAAGCTGCTCGAGGAGTGCATCGCCGTCCCTGATCCCACCATCGCCGAAACAGTGGGTGCCGACCTCGTCGAGCAGTACTTCTACGGTGCAGTGTGCATGTGGACCGGCATCGGCGGCGGCGGACTCATCGATGTGACTTTCGCCTGGTTCGAGAACGATGCACTCTCGCGCGAGCGAGACCTGGCCGATCGGCTCGGCTACGCGACCGAAGACGTCACCGTTGCCGGCACCACGGCGTTCCTGTCACGACGGCCGGACGATCCGTCGTCGTGCGGAATCAGCGCGGCGTACTCGGGTGTCATCACTTGGTGGGTGCAGTACCGAGGCGCCAGTCCGGCCGACCCGTGCGCCGCCGCCACCGAACTCGCAGAACTGACGCTGCAACGCAATCAGTGACCGAGCGCCGACCGGCCCCGACTCCACCGCACACGCGGCCGTGACACACTCGAGTGGCGACGGTCACAATTTCGATGTGAGGAGACCGAGATGTCGGTGACGACCGATACAGATGCCCGCCTGAGCGAGCTCGAATCCCTGCTGTCACCCGGCGCGGTGGTCACCGACCCGGACATCACCGAGGGCTACCGCCGCGACTGGGCGAAGGATCCCGACGCCGGCACCCCACTGGCCGTCGTGCGCGCACAGTCCACCGAGGACGTTCGCGCCGTCATGCGGTGGGCCACCGAGCACAACGTGGCGGTCGTCCCACGCGGCGCCGGATCGGGTTTGTCCGGTGGAGCCACCGCCGTGGACGGCGGAATCGTGCTCACCACCGAGTTGATGCGCGAGATCACCGTCGACCCGGTGACCCGCATCGCCGTCGTACAACCCGGGCTGCTCAACGTCGAGGTCAAGAAGGCCGTCGCAGAGCACGGCCTCTGGTACCCACCGGACCCGTCCTCGTTCGAGATGTGTTCCATCGGAGGCAATGCGGCCACCAATGCGGGCGGCCTGTGCTGTGTGAAGTACGGCGTCACCACCGATTACGTTCTCGGTCTCGAGGTCGTCCTGGCCGACGGTACCGCCGTCCGACTGGGTGGGCCACGCCTGAAAGACGTTGCGGGCCTGTCCCTTGCGAAGCTGTTCGTCGGCTCCGAGGGCACGCTGGGCATCATCACCGAGATCACTCTTCGACTGATCCCGGCGCAACCTCCCGCCAGTACGGTGGTCGCGTCGTTCGCGTCGGTACACGACGCGACCGCCGCAATTCTCGCCATCACCCGGAACTTGAGGCCGTCGATGCTCGAGTTCATGGACCGCGCGTCCATCGGTGCCGTCGAAGATGCCATGAACATGGGACTCGATCGCGAGGCGGCAGCGATGCTCATTGCTCGGTCCGACTCCCCCGGTGCCGACCGAGGTCGCGAGATCGAGATCATGGCGGCCGCGTGCACCGAGGCCGGCGCATCGGATGTCTTCACCACCGACGACCCCGACGAGGGTGAGGCCTTCGCTGCCGCACGGCGATTCGCCATTCCCGCGGTCGAGCGACTCGGCAGCCTGCTGCTCGAGGACGTCGGGGTTCCACTGCCCGCACTTCCGGCCCTCGTCGACGGAATCGCCGAGCTGTCCACGAAATACGACGTGCTGGTGGCGGTCATCGCCCACGCCGGCGACGGCAACACCCACCCCCTGATCGTCTTCGACCCCGAGGACGCCGACATGACACGGCGCGCCAACATCGCCTTCGGCGCGATCATGGATCTGGCAATTTCGTTGGGCGGCACCATCACCGGTGAACACGGTGTCGGTCGCCTCAAGAAGGCCTGGCTGCCCGATCAGGTCGGTGAGGACGTCATGGAGCTGACCCGCAGGATCAAGACTGCCCTCGATCCGGCGGGCATCCTCAACCCCGGTGCGGTGCTGTGATCACCCGTCGACGGTGAACCCGTCCGCGACCGTCAGCACCTCGTCGAGGATTTCCAGTCCCTGACGAATCTCGTCCTCCGAGGTCGTCAGCGGGGGCGCGATCTGCAGACGGTTACCTGCCACGAACGGCCACAACCCACGCGACTTTGCCGCGGCGGTCACCGTGCCCATGGCCGCCGCGTCCTTGCCCGACGCAGCGAACGGCACCAACGGTTCCCTGGTCTGGCCGTCCTTGACCAATTCGACGGCCCAGAAGAATCCCTTGCCGCGCACCTCGCCCACGCTCGGATGAGATTCGGCCAGCTTCGACAGGCCCGCCCCGAGTACGTCCTCCCCGACGTGACGCACGTGCGGAAGAATCTTGTCGCGCTCGAACACTCCGATGGATGCCACGCCGGCGGCGCACCCGAGCACGTGACCGGAGTAGGTCAACCCGCCGGGATAGGGCTTGTGATCGAACTGCGAGGCGATCTTCTCCGAGATGACCACCCCGCCCAGAGGCACGTACCCGGAGTTGACGCCCTTGGCGAACGTGATCAGATCCGGTGTCACATCCCAGGCCTGGCATGCGAACCATTCGCCGATTCGCCCGAACCCGACCATCACTTCGTCGGCGATGTAGACGATTCCGTACTTGTCGCACAGCGCCCGAACGCCGGCCAGATATCCGGGCGGCGGGATCAGCACACCGTTGGTGCCGATGACCGATTCGAGGATCAGTCCGGCGATGTTCTGCGCACCCTCGAGCACGATGACCTGTTCGAGGTGTGCCAGTGCTGCGGCCGTTTCGTCCTCGGGACTCGTTGTCCCCCAGGGTGACCGGTAGGGATACGGCCCGAAGAACCGGACGACGTCGACGTTGGTGGGTTCGGTGCCCCAACGCCTCGGCTCACCGGTGAGACCGATCGCAACTCCGGTTCCACCGTGGTACGAGCGGTACGCGGCAAGCATCTTCGTGCGCCCGGTGTGCTGTCGGGCCAGCCGCACCGCGTGCTCGACGGCTTCTGCGCCACCGGTCGTGAAGAACACTCGATCGAGATCACCCGGCGCACGTTCGGCGATCAATGCCGCGAGTTCACTGCGTTTGTTGTTGGCCACGGTCGGAGAAATGGTCGTCAGAACCTGGGCCTGTTCGACGATGGCGGCAACGACGTCAGGGTGCTGATGCCCGAGGTTGACGTTGACCAACTGTGACGAGAAGTCCAGGTATCGCTTGCCCTTGTCGTCCCAGAACCACGATCCCTCCGCACCCTCGACGGTGATCGGATTCAGTTCGGCCTGCGCCGACCAGGAGTAGAACACGTGATCCATCTACTTGCCGCCTTCCTCCAGTGTGACCTCCATCGGAGCGTACGACTCTCCGGTCACATCCACACCGTCGGCCTTCAACAAATCCAAAGCCTCGGTGACGTACTCGTTGGTGTACGCCTCGGCGTCGGGGTCGGCCGTCAGCACCGTCGAGCCCTCGGCATTCCGGGTGGACTTCGCGATGTCGACCGTCTGCTGCCAGGCCGCCTCGTCGATCATTCCGATCCCGTCCGCGGACGGCCAGATCAGTTTGTTGACTTCGTTGACCTGCCACAGCTGATGACTCGCGCCGAGTGTCGAGCCCGCAGCGACGGTGATGTCGCGGCACGTCTCGACGTTGTCGCGGCAGAATATCCAGCCCTTCAACGATGCCGCCAAGAATTTGACGGTCTGCTCCCGGTACGCCTCGTCGGAGAGCTTGTCGGTATTGGCCCAGATCGCGTCCTGCAGCATCGCGACGCCGTCGTCGTTCCAGTTCAGCGACGTGAAATCGTCCTCCGTGTAGAGCGCACCGGTTGCGGGGTTCACGGTCTCGAGCAACTGGGCGTACTCGTTGTAGGACATCGCCTGGGCTGCGGCGATATCTCCGGACAGAAGGCCGTTCATGTCGAACTGCTGCTGCACCAACGTCACGTCGGAGGGACTGACCCCGGCCTTGGTCATACCGGCGAACAGCTCGAATTCGTTGCCGTATCCCCAGTTTCCGACGGTCTTGCCCTGGAGATCGGCCGGTGTGGCGATGTTCTGATCCTTGAACGAGACCTGCAATGTGCCCGACTTCTGATAGATCTGGGCCACGTCGGTGATGCCGGCTCCGGCCTCACGGGATGCGAGCGCCTTGGGTACCCACGCGACGGCGTAATCGGCCTGCCCCTGTGCGAGCACGGTTTGCGGAACGATATCCGTTCCACCGTCGAGGATTTCGACGTCCAGCCCCTGTTCCGCATAGAAACCCTGATCGACGGCGGCGAGGTAGCCCGCGAACTGGCCCTGTTTGAACCACTGCAGTTGCAGCTTGATCGTGGTGTTCCCGTCGGCCGCGGTGTCGGTGTCGGTCGTGGTGGTGCTGCAGGCCGAGGTGACCACCGCCAGAGCCATGACGACGGCGAGAAGGGGTCGGGGGGTTCGAGTGATGTTCATATCCATCTTTCCTGGGGACGACGCCGGGACACGAGTTTCTCGAGCAACAGAACAACCACGAAGAAGAGCAAACCGACTGCGATGGCACCCATCACGTAGGCCCACGCCCGGGGGTAGGCCGTGTTCGCCGCGGCGGAGGTGATCCGCGACCCCAAACCGTTCTGCAGTCCACCGAAGTACTCGCAGATGATGGCAGCAATGACAGCATTGGGAGCGGCAACCCGCAACCCGGTGAAGATGTGCGGAACGGCGGACGGGAGGCGAACGATTCGGGTGAACTGCCAACCGCCCACGGCATACGACGTCATCAGGTCGTGGTGCACGGCCGAGACCTGACGCAGTCCTTTTGCCGCACTGACGAATACCGGGAAGAACACGACGATGGTCACCACGAGTCGCCGCGGTAGGTCGGTGGTCGAGGAGAACATCGAGTTGAACACCGGCGCAAGAGCGACGATGGGAACGGCTGCGGCACCCGCCGCCAACGGGGTGAGCAGTTCGTCGACGATCCGCAGGCGAACCGCGGCCATTGCTGCGAGGAGACCCAGGACCGAACCTGCGATCAACCCCACGAGAGCGTTGGTTCCCGTTGCCAGACTTGCCGATCCGATGTTGCCGAGGTTGCGCACGAATTGCTCGGCGATGGCGCTCGGCGACGGCAGCAGGAACGACGGAACCCCCGCGACGACCGTGAGCAACTGCCACAGGGCGAGTGCCGTAGCACCGAACACCACCGGTGGCAGCCAGAGCTTCATCGCAGATCCGCACTGCGCACCGCACGGCCGTGCAATGCGTCACGAACCGCGGTGATGGACGCGAAGAACTCCGCCGATTCTCGTGGATCCCCGTTCGCATCGAAACTGTCGATCGTGAGTGTGTCGACGATCCGTCCCGGCCGAGGGGACATGACAACCACCCGATCGGACAGGTACACCGCTTCCGGAATCGAATGGGTCACGAACACCACTGCTGCGCTGGACTCCTCGGCGATGCGGAGTAGGTCGTTCTGCATCTTCTCGCGGGTCATCTCGTCCAGTGCCCCGAACGGTTCGTCCATCAACAACAGTCCCGGCGTTCGAGCCAGCGCCCGTGCGATCGCCACTCGTTGCTGCATCCCACCGGACAGCTGGCTGGGAAATTTCTCTGCGAAATCGGTGAGTCCGACGAGGTCCAGCAACTCGCGAACCCGTTCTGCTCGCTGACGTTTGGGAACCTTGTGCAGTTCCAGCGGCAATGCGACGTTCGATTGCACTGTGCGCCAATCGAGCAGCCCTGCCTGTTGAAAGGCGATGCCGTACTTCTGTTCGACGCGGGCTCGGCGAGCGGACAGGCCGAACACCGATACCGAACCGGACGTCGGTTGCTCGAGATCGGCCACGATGCGGAGCAACGTCGACTTACCGCACCCCGAAGGCCCGATCAGCGAGACGAATTCACCGGGGGCAATCGCGAGCGATACATCCTCCAGCGCAGTCACTCCCCCGTCGAACGTCTTCCCCACGCCCTCGACGAGTACCGCATGCTCGGTCATGACCGATCCTTTCGACCGGGCGAGCGGCCCGCATAACGGCCGAGCGCGATATCGAGCAGCGATACCAGTGCGGTCACCACCAACCCGAGCGCCGCTGCGCCGAGAACAGCGGCGTACAGGCGGGACGCGTCTCCTGTTGCCTGCTGCGAGAACACGATGATCTGCCTACCGATACCGCCGGTCGTTCCGGTGGAGATTTCGGCGACCACGGCACCGATCACGGCTGCGGCTGCAGCCAGCCGCAGCGCCGGAATCAGATGCGGCACAGAGGCGGGCAGGCGAAGTCGAACGAGGGTGCTCCACCATCCGGCCGCGTAACTGTGCATCAGATCGAGTGCTGCCCGATCGGGTGCACGCAGGCCGCGTAGCATTCCCACCGCCACCGGGAAGAACGCGAGATACGACGCGATGACGGTGATGCTCATCCACGGCTGCCACGCGTAACCGCCGATGGCGATCTTCCCGCCCCAGCCCGCGACGAGCGGTGCCAACGCGATCAGCGGAACCGTCTGCGAGACGATCACATACGGCAACACCGACCGCTCGACCCACACGAACCGTTGCATCGTCACGGCCAGCAACAGCCCGACCACCGTCCCCAGCGCGAACCCGAGTACGGCGAGCCCGAACGTGAACAGGCCACTGGACACGATCGCGGCACCGACACTGCGAGCGCCGGCGACGTTCACCTCGGGCTCGGTCAGCGCCGCCAACACCGACCACACGTGCGGTAGTGCACCGTCGTCGGTGCGCGGCAGCACCCGCACTCCGGCGACACTCACCCCGTTCTCGGGGACGAGCACTTTCACCAGCTCCCAGACCGCCAGCAACGAGCCGACGGCCACCACTGCCATCACCGGACGCCGCACTCCTCGATTCGCACCGGCGGGAGTGGGTGCGACCACCGAAGCTTGATCGAGAACACTCGTCACGACGTCGCCGTCACGTTCGGGCGTATCTGCGGAATGATGCTCTCTCCGTACGCTTCCAGTGTCGCTGATTTGGCGTCGTGCTGAAGGTACACCGAGAACTGATCGACGCCGAGAGCCTCGAGGTCCTTCAGTTTGGCGATGTGATCGGCCGGGGAGCCGAGCAGACAGAACCTGTCGATCACCTCGTCCGGAACGAATTCTGCGTGCGAGTTTCCGGCTCGACCGTGCTCGTTGTAGTCGTACCCTTTGCGTGCTGCGATGTAGTCGGTGAGTGCCTGTGGAACACCGCCACCATCGCCGCCGTAGCGCGAGACGATATCGGCGACGTGATTGCCGACCATGCCGCCGAACCAACGACACTGGTCTCGGGCGTGTTCGAGGGCTGCATCGGTACCGTCGGTGACGTAGGCCGGAGCTGCCACGCAGATCGAGATCGAATCCGGATCGCGCCCAGCCTTCTCGGCCGCGTCGCGCACCCGACCGATCGTCCAGGCCGCGATATCGGGATCGGCCAGCTGCAGAATGAACCCGTCCGCCACCTGTCCGGTGAGCTCGAGGGCTTTGGGCCCGTACGCCGCAACCCATACCTCGAGCCGGGACCGCTCCGCCCACGGGAACTGCACCGTCGTCTCACCGACCCGGGCGCTCCGACCGTTGGCCAGGCTTCGGATCACCTCTATCGATTCCCGCAGCGTTGCAAGGGTTGTCGGCTTGCCGCCGAGGGCACGGACCGCCGAATCACCGCGGCCGATGCCGCAGACGGTCCGATTGCCGAACATGTCGTTGAGCGTCGCGAACGTCGATGCCGTCACCGTCCAGTCACGGGTGGCGGGATTGGTGACCATCGGGCCGACGGTCACCCGTCTCGTCGCGGCCAGAATTTGGCTGTAGATGACGTACGGTTCCTGCCACAGCAGGTGCGAATCGAATGTCCACACGTGCGAGAAACCATGTGTCTCGGCCTGTCTGGCCAGGTCGACCACACGGGACGCCGGCGGATTGCACTGGAGCACTACCCCGATGTCCATGGCTCAGATCAGATTCTGAGACAGGTCGCGTCGGACGAATCGGCCGTGTCCCGCAGTGCCGGAATAGGATCCAGCGTCGACGATGATCCGGCCTCGCGAGATCACGGTATCGACGTGACCGTCGATCTCGAAACCTTCGTACGCCGAGTAGTCCATGTTCATGTGGTGGGTCTTGTCGACGCCGATGCTGGTGTGTCCGTTCGGGTCGTAGATCACGATGTCAGCGTCGGCACCCGGGGTGATGACGCCTTTCCTCGGATACATCCCGAACATCCTGGCCGGAGTGGTGCAGCAGACGTCGACCCACTTCTCCAGCGTGATCTTGCCGCTCTTGACGCCCTGGAACATCAGATCGATGCGGTGTTCCACCGAACCGATCCCGTTGGGAATCTTGGAGAAATCGCCGATACCCATCTCCTTCTGGTCCTTCATACAGAACGGGCAGTGATCGGTACTGACGGTCGATACGTCACCGGTGCGGAGGTACCGCCACAACTCGTCCTGATGCCCCTCGGCTCGCGACCGCAGTGGCGTCGAGCAGACCCACTTGGCACCCTCGAAGCCCGGTGCACCAAGTTGTTCTTCGAGAGACAGATAGAGGTACTGAGGACACGTCTCGGCAAACACGTTCTGCCCGTTGCCACGGGCCTGCGCAATCTGTTCCAGGGCCTGCTTGGCCGAGACGTGTACGACGTAGAGCGGTGCGCCGGTGACGTGAGCGAGCATGATCGCTCGATGCGTCGCCTCCTCCTCGAGCTGCCACGGCCGTGACGTGCCGTGGAAGTACGGGGCCGTGTCTCCACGCGCGATCGATTGAGCAACGAGTACATCGATCGCGATGCCGTTCTCCGCGTGCATCATCAGCAGTGCACCCGTTTCGGCGGCGGACTGCATGGCGCGCAGGATCTTGCCGTCGTCGGAGTAGAACACACCCGGATAGGCCATGAAGAGTTTGAAGCTGGTGACGCCCTCGGATACCAACTCGCTCATGGCTTTCAGCGAATCGTCGGTGACATCGCCGATGATCTGATGGAAGCCGTAATCGACGGCGCATTGCCCCGCGGCCTTGTCGTGCCATTGCGCGAAAGTGTCCTGGACGCGCTGACCGGGTGTCTGAATCGCGAAGTCCACGATCGTCGTCGTGCCGCCCCAAGCGGCTGCGCGCGTTCCGGTTTCGAAGGTGTCGGAGGCGAACGTACCGCCGAACGGCATCTCCATGTGCGTGTGTCCGTCGACCCCACCGGGAATGACGTATTTGCCGGTCGCGTCGACGACGACGTCCGCCGAGGTCTTCAGGTCGGCGGCCAGGGAGACCGATCCTGGTGCCAGCACGGCCACGATGCTCTCACCGTCGATGAGCACATCCAATGCCTGTGCGCCGGTGGTGGATACCACGGTTCCGCCGTGCACGAAGGTGGTGGCCATCAGGGTTGCACCAGCGGTCCGTATGCGTCGGGCCTGCGGTCACGATAGAAGGCCCACCGGTCGCGTACCACCTTGAGCAGGTCCATGTCGAGGTCACGCACGATTATTTCGGGTTCCGTATCCGACGCCACTTCGCCGACGAATTTGCCTTCGGGGTCCACGAAATAGCTGGTCCCGTAGAAGTCGTCGTCACCGTATTCGGATTCGATTCCGACTCGATTGATCGCGCCCACGTAGTACTCGTTGGCGACGGCCGACGCGGGCTGTTCGAGCTTCCACAGATAGTTCGACAATCCACGCGAGGTGGCCGACGGATTGAAGACGATTTCGGCACCGGCAAGACCGAGCGCCCGCCAACCTTCCGGAAAATGCCTGTCGTAGCAGATGTAGACACCGATACGCCCGACCGCGGTGTCGAACACCGGCCACCCCAGATTGCCGGGGCGAAAGTAGAACTTCTCCCAGAATCCGTTCACGTGGGGGATGTGGTGTTTTCGATACTTGCCGAGATAGGTTCCGTCGGCGTCCACCACGGCAGCGGTGTTGTACAGAAGTCCGGGCTGTTCCTGCTCGTACACGGGCAGAATCATCACGATACCGAGTTCTTTGGCCAACGCGGCGAAACGGTCGACGGTAGGCCCAGGTACCGATTCGGCATATTCGTAGAATTTCGCGTCCTGCAATTGGCAGAAGTACGGACCGTAGAAAAGTTCTTGGAAGCAGACGACTTTCGCGCCCTGCTCGGCGGCGGACCGAGCAAACCCCTCGTGTGCCGCGATCATCGATTCTTTGTCACCGGTCCACTTGCTTTGGACCAGAGCAGCTCGAACTGTGGACATCATTGGCACTCCATCTCTCGCTGGCTTGCACCCTCGAGAATATTTTGCGCCGTGTTACGGGGTCGTTCGGCCGGTTTCGTATGTATTAATCGTCGGGACTGTTTTCACGAGTGTGGAAGGAGTGCGCGCACGGCGTCGATGGAGTCCGCGGTGGCGAGGTCCTTGTCGGGGCGATACCGCAGTACTCGCGCGAATCGCAGGGCCACGCCGCCCGGGTAGCGCGGGCTGACCTGCACACCGTCGAGTTCGATTTCGACGATCAGTTCGGGACGCAGGTACACCGTGTGCTCGTCGCGTTCGCGCTCGTGTTTCGGGAATTCCTCGGTCTGCCACTGCAACAGAACGTCGGTCAGGCCCTTGAAGGTCTTACCGACCATGATCGGCTCACCGCCGTCGGGATCGCGAGCTCCGAGATGCAGATTGGACAGGTAGCCGGTGCGGCGCCCGTATCCCCACTCGGCTCCGAGGACGACGAGGTCGAGCGTGTGTTCGGGTTTGACCTTCTGCCAGCTCTTTCCGCGGCGGCCCGCGGCGTACGGCGCACCGAGCGCTTTGAGCATGACCCCTTCGTGCCCGGCGTCGAGTGCAGCGTCGAAGTGGGCCGCTGCTGCGTCCGCATCGGGCCGAACGGCACTGGGAATTCGGTGCCCTGGCGCTACCCGGTCCAGTGCGGCCAGGCGCTGCTCCAGCGGGGCATCGAGCAGGTCCACGCCGTCGAGGTGCAGGCAGTCGAAGAAGTAGGGCTGCAGCAGCAGCTCGTGTGCACTCTCGGCACCGAACCGACTCATCGTTTCCTGGAACGGTCTCGGCCGTCCGCTGTCTTCGAGCGCGAGGGTCTCCCCGTCCAGGACCACCGAATCGCACGGCAGCTCGAGGACCAGTTCCACCAGCTCGGGCACACTTGCAGTGATGTCGCGCAGGGTTCGCGTGTAGATGCTCACGTCGGTTCCGGAGCGGTGCACCTGAATTCGCGCACCGTCGAGCTTGTATTCCACGGTGAGGTCGCCGGACAACTGTTCCCAGGCAGCGTGTAGAGACTCTGCGGGAGAGGCAAGCATCGGCCGGACCGGGCGACCGACCTCGAGCCGGAATGCATCCAACGCGTCGACGCCACCGCTGATGGCGGCAATGGCCGTCGCAGTCAAACGACCCGAGAGCATGAATGCGCGACGCACCGGTGCCTGCGGCAGGTTCGTGGCCGCGGCAACAGCGTCGACCATGATTCCTTCGAGCGCGCCCTGACGCAGCTCGCCGGTGACGAGCCGGATCAGAAACCGACGCTCCTCGGCTGTGCTGCGGGAGAACAGGTCGGTCAGTATCGCTACCCGCCGCGCAGCAGAACCGGCTCCCGACGTCGCCGCGACCGAAGATATCGCCTCGTCCACCTCGGCAACCGTCAGCGTCGAATCGGCAGCGGCCGCCACGTCGAGATCGGCCAGGGTGCGCCAGCCGACTCCTATCCGCCCCTGCGGCAATTCTCCCGACAGCCACGACACAGCGGGCTCGATGTCGTCGGTCTCGGCCTCGGCGAGCAGGGCAGCGATCTGCCCGATCTTGATCTTGCGCGAACGCGTCGCCGACACTGCACGGGACGTTTCGACGATCCTCGACATCAACACACATCGAACATAACCGCCCCCACCGACAGACCCGCCTGATCAGGTCATTCCGCAGGCTCCACTCCCGCGCGCTGACATCCAATTGTTACCGGTGTGACTCGAGCGACCACTGTTCTTGCTGTTACGTTCGATTCATGTCAGCCACGTCCGTGCGACAGAACGCGCAGGAGTGGAGCCTGCGGAACGACTCCGTTGCATGGACGACGTGTCAGCTGAACCCGAGAACGCGGTCGCCCCACGCCGCGCGCATGTCGCCATCGGGGTCGTCGACGAGAGTGTCGGATGCATCGATCACCAGCGTCCAGCGCGTCTTCTCGGTGTATGGAGCCCAATGCTTGGACGCATCCAGCGCGGCGGGAACACCGTACCGCGCGAAAGCGAGCCAGCGTCTCTGCATCCGCGCGGACACCGCCATTGCGGGCTTTCGGCCACCGAGCCAGAAGGTGGGGTCTCGGTTGAGCGTTCCGAAATTGCCGAAGACGTACGGCAGCTCGGTCGCATGTCCCGCTCCCACCCGTGCGGCCTTGAGCATCGGCGTCGCATGATCGAATCGGTACATCCATGTCGGCGAATGCCTGCTGTGCGCGTCGGCGATCCACAGACTGGGCATGAGAAATCCTGCGTCCCGCGAAATAGCTTGTGCTCCAGCGGGTTTGTCTCGGTCCGGATACGCTGCCATGATTTCGGCGACACGATAGGCCGGCAGATCCGCGTGGTCGTGCGCGATGGCGCGGAACATCTCGGAGACGGTGTCCGAGGTGATCGGCATCAACGGAGACTTCATGAATCGGAAGATCGAGGGCTCGTCGTGGTTGGTGCCGATGATCAACGGGATCTTGTGCGAGAGCCCCTTCTGAAAGGCAGCCACGGGATAACGCGGAACGATATCGCCGTCGACGACCGGCGAAAGACCAAGTGTCCCAGGAACTGTCGTCGGGATCTCGTAACAGAGCGTGTCGCCGGCGGTGACCAGCCGGGTGAAATGCATGTCGAACAATTCGCCGATGTCTTCCCGGTCGACGCCCACCAACTCGAGGAATCTCGACGCCACCGCGGCTCCGCGGTCGGGGCCGTACACCGAGGTCGCAGGCGCGCTCTGCACGATCGCGCGCTGGAACAGCCCCTCGGCCTTGGGAGAAGTCATCAACGTGGTGACCGACGCTCCCCCGGAGGATTCACCGAACACCGTCACCTGATCGGGATCGCCGCCGAACGCAGAGATGCACTCGCGGACCCACTGCAGTGCGGCAATCTGATCTCGCAGCCCCAAATTGGTCTCGAACGTGTGCTCGTCGGTGGAGAACGAGGAAAGGTCGAGGAACCCGAACGGGCCCAGCCGGAAATTGATGGTCACCACCACCACGTCGCCGTTCTCGCTGAGGTTCCTCCCGTCGTAGACCCGCTGGGCGGACGATCCGAGCGAGTACGCACCGCCGTGGATCCAGACCAGCACCGGCCGCAGTTCCGCGCCGGGACGGGGAGCCCAGATGTTGAGCGTGAGACAGTCCTCGGAAATCGACAGCGACGGATCGATCGGCACCGGACTGTCGCGACCCTGCGGAGCCATCGCACCGAACTCGAGGCCGTCGAGCACCCCCGACCAGGGTTGCAACGGACGCGGCGCACGGAACCGGAGCTTGCCCACCGGAGGCGTCGCGTAGGGAATACCCCTCCAGGCCACGATCGGCGCCGCATCGGCAGCGACCGGATAGCCGAGAACGTCGCCGTAGGGCGTGCTCACGAGCACGGTGGAATCGGACGCAGCGGAGTCAGACGCGGTGTCCATGGAACCTCCCCTTCGGTCGTTGCCCAACGTACCAACATCAACCATCCCCTCGGCGACGATACGCACAGCGTCGACGCCCGCGAGCGAAGGAACCGACGATGAAGACAATCGGATGTGCCGCAGTGGCAATCGTCGGGGCGTGCCTGCTCGGAGGCTGCGGCTCGAGCGGGGAAGGCAACGGTCCGATGGCGACCGTGATCACCGACCGCCCCACCCCGATCACCACGGCTCCCTCCGTCACCTCCGCCGCGCCGGCATCACCGTCCACCCCAACGACGACCACGCCGACGTCCACCACGGCGGCACCGACGAGTCCTGCTGCAGCCCAGGCAGAACCGCAGGATTACGCCGGTAAAGCACCCGGCTGGTACTACTTCACGAGCCCGAGCGGGAAATTCGAGTGCGGTATCGCCGTGCTCGAGTCCTCGATCGCCGGATGCCACGGGTCACTGCCTGATTCGGCACCCGAGGTTCCCGGCAGCGGGGCGTCGGGAACGGCGGTGAAACCCAACGCTGTGCAGCTGATTGCCGGGTCTGCGGCGAAGTTCGAGAGCTTGGGTGATCCCAAGTTCCACCGTTTCGACGGCACTGCGGCGGCCTTGCCGTACGGCGAAGTGCTCACAATCCCCGGAAGTGGCTCCACCAACGGCCTCCAGTGCAGCGTCGACGAGCAGACCGGGGTCACGTGCACCGATCAGGTCGGCCACGGTTTCACCGTCTCGGACGACGATTTCGACCTTCGTTGACGGTCTCGTTCGCGCGGCAAACAACCAGGCGTAATGTCCGGGGACGGTACGACAATCCCTGCCGTACGGTCTCCCCAGCGGCCGACGCCTGTGCGCGCGGCCGGAAGGTGCATCACTCATGAATCAGACCTCGGACCGCCACACAGCGAAGGTCATCGGCGTCAGCATCGCCGCTGCTGTGGGCGGATTCCTGTTCGGCTTCGACAGCTCGGTCATCAACGGCGCTGTCGACTCGATCGAAGATCACTTCCTCCTCGGTTCGTTCACCACAGGCTTCGTGGTCGCGATCGCGCTCATCGGGTGCGCAGTGGGTGCCTGGTTCGCCGGCAGCCTCGCAGACCGTTGGGGACGCAAGAAAGTCATGCTGCTGGGCTCGGCCCTGTTCGTCATTTCCTCGATCGGTTCGGGATTGGCCTTCAGCGTCCCCGACCTCATGCTCTGGCGCGTACTCGGTGGCCTCGGAATCGGCATCGCCTCGGTGATCGCCCCGGCCTACATCGCCGAGATCGCTCCGGCCAAATGGCGCGGATCCTTGGCCTCGCTCCAGCAATTGGCCATCACCATCGGCATTTTCGCCGCTCTACTGTCCGACGCTCTTCTCGCAGGCGCAGCCGACGGCGCGTCCAACGACCTGTGGTTCGGCATCGAGGCATGGCGCTGGATGTTCCTGGTCGGCGTGGTTCCCGCTCTCGTGTACGGGTTGCTTGCCACCCTCATCCCGGAGTCTCCGCGCTACCTCGTCGGTCAGCATCTCGACGAGGAAGCAGCCCGAGTCCTCGCCGAGATCACCGGGGAACTGCACCCGGACGAGCGCATCCACGAGATCAGGCTGACGCTGCGCAAGGAGTCGCGTTCGTCGTTCGCCGACATTCGCGGTCCGAAGTTCGGCCTGCAACCCATCGTCTGGGTGGGCATCACCATGGCTGTGCTGCAGCAGCTGGTCGGCATCAACGCGATCTTCTACTACTCGACGACGCTGTGGCGTTCTGTCGGATTCACCGAGGATCAGTCGTTCACAACCTCCGTCATCACCGCGGTGATCAACGTGGTCATGACATTCGTGGCGATCCTGTTCGTCGACCGTATCGGTAGGCGCAAGCTGCTGATGGGTGGCTCGATCGGCATGTTCGCCGGACTGGTGATGGCGTCGGTGGCGTTCTCGCAAGCAACCGGCAGCGGCGACGACGTCACCTTGCCCGCTCCGTGGGGTGCGATCGCCTTGGTCGGGGCCAATCTGTTCGTCATCTTCTTCGCCTCGACCTGGGGTCCGATCATGTGGGTCATGCTCGGTGAGATGTTCCCCAACCGCATGCGCGCCATGGCGCTCGGCATCGGTACCGCAGCCAACTGGATGGCCAACTTCGCTGTCACGCTTGCCTTCCCGCCGCTGACGTCGTCTGTGGGCCTGTGGGTGATCTACGCAGGATTCGCATTGTTCGCCGCGCTCTCGTTCTTCTTCGTCAAGGCCAAGATCCGGGAGACCAAGGGTATGGAGCTCGAAGACATGCTGGGGTGATGCCGGACCGCAGATACAGGGGCAACAGCAGCGCCATCGAGTGACCGGTGTTACTGTCACTGTCGTTCTGACACGGGGTGTGTCCGCCGATGCGGATGCTGAGATCAAACCCGCCGAACCTGATGCAGGTAATGCTGACGAAGGGATGTCAAGGCGATGACGCCTGTTGTATCTGCGGACCCGGTCCGCTTCACCGATCGACTGTGGGATGCGTCCGAGAACATTCGACGTGCGATCGACGACCTCGAATTTCTTCGGCTCCTCGGGGCGGGGACGCTTCCGCTCGACGCGTTCCGTCGGTATCTCGAACAGGACTCGCTCTATCTGGGCGGATACGTCAAATCGCTGTCACTGCTGGCAGCGCATGCACCGAACCCGGTCGTCGGCGCGTTCTGGGCGAGCGCCGCCGCGAGTGCGATGGACGAAGCCGCATCGCACGAAGCGATGCTGACCGGTGGAGCGCTGCCCCCGTCGACCCGGACGCCCGAGCCTTCACCTGCATGCCTGGGCTACACGTCCTACCTGACCGCGACGGCGGCGACCGAACCGTATCCTGTTGCGGCAGCAGCTGTTCTGCCGTGCTTCTGGATCTACGCCGACGTCGGCCGCTCACTCGCCAGGGCAGCGAAGGCGGTTCTCGATCGAGATCCCGAGCATCCGTACGCGCAGTGGGTGGCCGCGTACGACGCGCCGGAATTTCATGCCATCGTCGACGCCGCCAGAACATTCGTCGATGACGCCGCAGCGGCCGCGACGCCGACGCAGCGCGAACAGATGATCGACGCCTTCTTCGTGGCATCGAGATACGAATTGATGTTCTGGGACAGCGCGTTACATCCCACCCCATGGCCCCTGGCCGAGAGTGCGGTGTACGCATGAGAGCCACTCGGATTCTCGCCGCATTGGCGGCGGCCGTCGTTGCCACGACCGGACTTGCGGGCTGCTCGGACTCGACGGACTCGAACACCATTCGGTTCGCCCTCGACTGGACGCCGAACACCAACCACACCGGCCTGTACGTAGCCCTGCAGGAGGGTTATTTCGCAGACGCAGGCCTGGACGTGGAGATCCTCCCGTACAACAACACCGCGGCAGATACTCTCGTCGATGCCGGAAACGCCGAGTTCGGAATCAGCACACAGAGTTCGGGCGTCTTCGCCACCTCCGCAGGCGCGCAGACCGTCTCGGTCCTCGCGCCGCTCCAACACTGGGCGACCGGTATCGGAGTTCGTGCAGACAGAGACGACATCCCGAGCCCGAAAGCACTCGACGGCAAGGTCTATGCCGGCTTCGGTGAGTCCGGCGAGCAGGCCGGCCTGCAACAGGTCATCAAGAACGACGGCGGCACAGGCGAATACGAGACCGTGGTACTGGGTACTTCGGCGTACGAGGCGGTCTACTCCGGTACCGCGGACTTCACCGTCTCCTACTTCGCGTGGGAAGGCATCGAGGCCGAGCACAGCGGAACTCCGATGAAGTACTTCGACTACACCGACTACGGATTTCCCGACGCCTACGCCATCACGATCAGCGGCAACGAACCGTGGCTCGACGCCCACCCGGACGAGGCGAGAAAGTTCGTGCAGGCACTGCAGCGCGGCTACCAGCTCGCTGCCGACGATCCGGACAAGGCAGCACAGGATCTGATCGACGCCAACCCGGGAACCTTCACCGACGAATCGCTCGTCTTCGAGAGCCAGGAGATGCTCGCCGCGAAGTACATGAAGGACTCCAACGGCGAGGTAGGACGACAGAGCCTCGACAAGTGGGCCGCGTACTCGAAATTCCTCTACGACAGCGGTGTGCTGGCCGATCAGAACGGCGCACCTCTGACTGCGGAGCCGGACTGGTCGACCTACTTCACCAATGACTACCTCGGCGATCGATGAGTCGGTAGCCGCTGACCGGGGTTCCTACTCGTTCAGCGGTATCCGAGCCTCGCTGCGGTGGGCGTGGCCCGCGCTGACCGTCGTCGTCCTATTCATCGCCGCCTGGCAGATCTATGTCGAGATCAGCGGCATCCGACCGCAGGTGTTGCCGTCCCCCGGCCGCGTGGTGGTCCAGGGTTGGGCGCAGCGCGACGCGATTGCCGAGAACGCGGCGGCGACCCTGCAGGTGACCCTCGTCGGCTTCGCGGTATCCCTGGCCCTGGCGTGGTTGCTGGCCATCGCGGTGGATTTCTCGCCGTGGCTGCGGCGCGCGTTCGTTCCCCTCTTCGTCGTATCGCAGACGCTCCCGATCATCGCGATCGCGCCGCTGTTGATCATCTGGTTCGGCTTCGGGCTGCTTCCGAAGATCCTGGTGATCGCACTGGCCACGTTCTTCCCGATGGCCATCGGGCTCATCGAGGGTTTCGCGGCGGCCGATCGGGACGCGCGATCGCTGCTGGCCAGCATGGGAGCCTCGCGCTGGCAACAGTTTCGATACGTGCGGCTTCCGTCGGCGCTTCCGCGATTCTTCACCTCTCTTCGCATCGGAATCACCTACGCCGTGGTCGGCGCGATCTTTGCCGAATATGCCGGAGCCAGTGCAGGGCTCGGCATCTACATGAGTCAACAGAAGAACTCGTTTCGTACCGATCTGGTTCTCGCCGCGGTTGCCGTGACGGCCGTGATCAGTGTGGTCCTGTTCGTCTCCACCTTTGTGGTGGAGCGGTTCGTCGCACCTTGGGCGCGCCACGGTTCGGTGGGTCTTCATGTCTGAACCCGACACCTTCATCGATGTTCGCGATCTCACCAAGTCGTTCGGCGAAAAGCCAGTGCTCGACGGCATTTCGTTCGGGGTGCAGCCTGGTGAGTTCGTATCGATCATCGGTCCCAGTGGCTCGGGCAAGAGCACTGTGTTCAACATGCTCGCCGGGCTCGACCGACCCGATTCCGGCACGGTTCGCGTACCGCCGTGCGCCTACATGCCGCAGAAGGATCTGCTGTTTCCGTGGCGTTCGGTGTTGGACAACACCACCCTCGGTCTCGAAGTGCAGGGCGTCGCCAAGAAGGAGGCGCGTGCGCGGGCACGCGAGCTGTTTCCGGTCTTCGGCCTGGACGGGTACGAGTCGGCCAGGCCGTTCGAGCTCTCCGGCGGTATGCGCCAGCGAGCGGCGCTGTTGCGCACGGTGGTTCAGGGTCGATCGGTACTGCTGCTCGATGAGCCCTTCGGGGCGCTTGACTCGTTGACGCGAAGCGACATGCAGGCCTGGTTGCAGCAGGTCTGGTCGGAGTTTCGATGGACGGTACTGATGATCACGCACGACATCCGTGAAGCGGTCTACCTCTCCGATCGCGTGATCGTCCTCTCCCCCAGACCCGCCCACGTTCGACGCCAGGTCGAGGTGACGCTACCCCGCCCACGCGGGCTCGAGATCGTCACGACGCCGCAGTTCGCAGCGGTCGAGAAGCAGCTGATGGACGTTCTGCTCAGCGCGTCGACGCTCTGACCGACATCACGACGCCGACCTCGGGTGGTGTCGTTGCCTGGCCGTTCGAGCGGACTTCGCCAGGCTACTGGGCCCTCACCTGGCAGTTGTCCCACCCAATCGCAGCGCGAGATCGTCGACGGCGGAGAACGCCGCCTCGAGATTGGCTTGCGCCTTGGGAATCTGCGGCGCGAGTGCCGGCACCCGCTCGGCGAGCGTCAAGTCGACCGGAACGAAGTGAACCTCCATTCCCAGCGCAACTCCGAGCACCTGACGCAGTTGTGCAGTGGTGTGATCGGCGGACGCGTTGTCCGTACCGGGGGTGTAGTCGTTTCCCCGACTGGTCACCACGACGACGGGCTTGCCGACGAGGGGTGCGGTGTCACTGTCGAACGGCACGGTGAGGCCCGGAACGTGTATGTAGTCGATCCATGCCTTCAGGGTCGATGGGATCGACCAGTTGTACATCGGCGCACCGATCAGCACCGCGTCCGCAGAGATCAATTCCTCGATCAGTTCGACCTGCAGCGCCTCGGCAGACGGCTCGACGGTTTCGTCTGCGGTTCGCAGATGAGGTGCCCAATGCAGCGCGGAGGTGGGCAGATGCGGCAGCGGACTCGTGTGCAGGTCTCGATGGATCACCGAGTGGTCCGTGCCGATCCCATGCCAGGCGTCAGAGAAGCGGGCCGTGACCCGCCGGCTGGTCGAGCGGACCGGGTCGGCGGACGAATCGAGGTGCAACAACTGCGGCACTGAGCGCTCCTCACATGCTGGGTGCTTCGAGCCTATGCGTACCGCCGCGTTCGCTCGCTCCTATCCTGGACGAATGGACTTCCGATTCGTCATGCCTGCCCTCGACTCGCGATCGGCCACCTCGCTGGCGGCGGTCGTTCACGAGCGCACCGGGTCAGACGTCGACATCAGAATCGGCGGTTCGGAGGTCCGACTCGACGACGCGACACGCAGCGCGGTGTTGGAACTTCTCACCCAGCTCGCGACCGGCCGGGCGGTGGCCGTCGGTACCGTGGACGAGTTGCTGACCACCTCGCACGCTGCCGAGGTGCTCGGTGTTTCGGACACCTATGTCAGACGGTTGGCCGATGCGGGCGATCTACCGATCGAAATGCGCGGCACCCACAGGCGATTTCGGCTCGAAGACCTTCTGCGGCATCGTGATCGATTCCGGTGACGATGACGGTTGCCGTCACCCGGCCTCGCGCTCGAAGTGCTCGGACTGGACCGTCATGAGATCACGGAACGCCTGTCCGGCGGCCAGCCAGAGCTGTTCGGAGTCTATGTAGTCCACCCCTCGGACCTCGACGTCTCCCAGGTAAGCGCCGACGTCGACCGACAGCATTCCGATGACCGAAGAGACGTCGGCATCGAGATACGTGGATTGGGTGTTCTGCAGCTCGCGGAACTGAGCCGAGAAGAACTCGGCTGGGATCCTGCGATCGACGAACTGGGCGATGAGGAACAGGAAGCGGGACGCATGGGCGGAGCCCGTCCGGAAGGAACGTTCCATGGTGAAGACCTCTCCCCACGGTCGACAGCACCCCTCGCACTGTCGACCGTTGAGCTCGCTGGTACCCGAATTTCGATGATCGGACGAACTCTCGAACATCGATTCGACCCAGGGGCTAAAACAGGGAGCTCGTCCTACCAGGGCCAGATTAATCGGACCTTTCTCCGGTTTTGACCGGAAAAGGCGATTTGATGAGGAGTCACAACTACACAGTCCCGGGCTGTGGTTCTCTACTGAAACGATCCCAGCGGAGCACGATCCGGAGTGTCCAGTTGCCAGAACTCCCAACCGTCACGCTCTTCGACATCACCACTGATATGCGTTGCCACCGCACTGGCAGCGACGGAAGGATTGTCGAACCGTCGGCCTTCCATCGGTCCTGCGGTGATCTCGAGTCGCTGCGTTTCGGGATCGTAGCGTCCGCTCAGCCGATAGCCCTCGCAATCGGCGACCACGCGTACTCGGTTGTCGATCACTTCTTCTTCCAAGGCCGCCTTGGCCGACTTACGGGGTGCTTTCACCCGGGGAGTACGTACCCACGTCTGTTCGGGGCCGACATCGATCGTCGTGTCCAGCGTCGAGCTCAGACCCAGCAGGTCCCAACGCTCGCTGCCGTGCAGCACTCGGTCCACCGCGATTGCGTGGTGCCCGGTCCTGGTGCGCAGTGGCGAATCCTGGACCCAGAGGTCGACCTCTCCGCGAATGTCGGTGGCCATCTCTTCCGACGACACCATGTAGAAACGCGGCTCTTCGTTCGCGAGATCGACGAACACCCAGTACGAGGATCCGGTGTCGTCACTCTCGAGCGATTCGTCCTGCCTGCGGGCCTTCCAATCACCCGTCACCTTCGATCGAACTCGAACTATGCACGACGACGTGCCGTCCATCGACCAGACCTGCACGGGATTTCGACGCGACGTCGTCAGCCGCTCCGCACGTCCACCGCGCTGAGCGACGGTTCGAATGAATGCCTTGATTCCCCGGTCGGATGTGTCTTCCACGGATTGCCACCTTCAGCCTCGAGAGCGACCCGTACCTATGAAGAGCGGTGTTGCGACGGGTGGCGCTGGCACGACTCGGTTTCCCTCACCCTACTGCGTCGATGCCTGCTCGAGTAACCGCAGAACGCCCCACCGGAGGAGTGCCGGTTACCGTGGTGACACCGAAACTCGGCCAGGAGGTACCACCATGCCGGTCAAGATCACCCACGACACTGTTGACCACAGGTTCGAGATCCATGTCGATTCCGAGCTGGCAGGCTACTCGGAGTACCTCGAATCGGACGGATCGCGAACGTTTCATCACACCGTGACGCTTCCGCAGTTTCGCGGCCGAGGACTTGCCGCCGCCCTCACCGAATACGCGCTCGACGACACCAGCACGCAGGGTCTGCGCGTTGTCCCCGCGTGCTGGTTCGTTCGCGACTTCATCGCAGCCGCGGGCGATCGCTATTCACATCTGACCGTCCTCTGACCGTCAGCGACGGGACGACATCACCTCGAAGCTGATCTCGGATTCCGATTCGCAGTCCTTCGAGGCCATGTCCTCCGCAGCCTCACCGTCACATGAAATCTCTTCTGCAACAGTTGCTTCGGCAGCTCTCTCCGCCGCGACCCGACGACGTTCGTAGTTCTGCGCACCCCGCGCGACGCGTTGTCGATGTTCGTTCAGGATTTGTTCGTAGTGGTACATCTGTTCTCCTACAACAAGAGTGGACGCCGAGCACAGAGCATTGCTGTGCGGCGAAGTATTGGATCGATTGCTGCATATCGTCGGCAGGAACCGGCCGATTGTGCCGAAGGCTCACTCAGAGAGCATGATCGGCGACCATGGCAATCCGCGTGTAGACGAATCGACGGCGCACGGAATTCGCGTCTGCTGCCATTGTCCACCTCCACGGTCTCTGCGATGTGCCTGTGCCACGATCATGCACGGCTGCAGAGACGAACTCCACCGATTAAATTCAGCGAGTGACAACGAAGGAGTTGTTGTCCACCAATCCTCCTGGTGCAGCTGGTGATTCGCGTCGACTCTGCCCTCTCTGCGATGCCGTGAGACCCCGACAGTGACGACACATCGAACCGACACCCTGGACGCTGCCCGGAACTACTCGTTTCTGACGTTCGCTGAGTCGAGATGGTGATTGTGAGCCCGCAACCGCGCGCCGGCACCTGGGTTCTGGCCTCGCTCTCCGCAGACGCGCGCGCGTTCGTCAGGTGCGCGGGAAATGGTGACTGGTCGGGGCGCGATTCTGCGCGCGGATAGCGAACGCGCTCGCGTCTGCGCCGGAGTACACAGTCCGCTGTCGCGTCGTCTATCCGCACCCCAGTTCAGACACAGACCCCGACTGCCCCGCCCCCGCTCGCCGCAAGTGCGCGCGCGTTCGTCAGGTGCGCGGGATTTGGTGTCTGGTCGGGGCGCGATTGTGCGCGCGCGTTCGTCAGGTGCGCGGGATTTGGTGTCTGGTCGGGGCGCGATTGTGCGCGCGGATAGCGAACGCGCGCGCGTCTGCGCTCCTATGAGCGTCCGCGGTCGCGTCGTCTGTCGGCAACCGGGTCCAGGCCCGGACCGTAGCGGATGCGTGCGGATTCGTGGTCGCCGGTCGCGTCGTCTGCCCGCACTCCAGTTCAGACACAGACCCCGCTCGTCGCAAAGGCGCGCGCGTTCGTAAGAGCGTCCGCGGTCGCGTCGTCTGCCGGCTGACTAGTTCAGGCAGGCCGCACTCGTGGCGGGTGCGCGTTCGTCGTCGGGTGCGCGCGCGTTCGTGAGGTGTGCGCGCGTTCGTGAGGTGTGCGCGCGTTCGTGAGGTGTGCGTGTGGTGTGGGTGATGGGTGGTTTCGAAATGCAGAATGGCCCTCGACCGTGGTCGGGGGCCATTCTGGGATGTTGTGTTCGGCGGTGTCCTACTCTCCCACACCCTGTCGAGTGCAGTACCATCGGCGCTGGAGGGCTTAGCTTCCGGGTTCGGAATGGGACCGGGCGTTTCCCCTCCGCTATGGCCGCCGTAACTCTGCGAAACAATGCAGATCACGAGCGAACCGTGTGTCCATCCCGATAGAGGGCTGGACGCGGATTCGTGTATTCGGTTGTGCTTGCTGAACAACTACTCGTGTGTTGTTTCAGATATTGCACAGTGGACGCGTAGCTTCTTTGTGGTAAGTCCTCGGCCTATTAG